>NZ_MTQB01000004.1:0-191346 GCF_001974855.1 Pseudoalteromonas sp. SK18
ATAACGTTAAGATGACAGTAACTCTAATCGCGCCAATCGCGATGGACGAAGGTCTTCGTTTCGCTATCCGTGAAGGTGGCCGTACTGTTGGTGCTGGTGTTGTTGCAACTATCGTTGAGTAATCAACTGTTGTAATGCATTAAGCATTAAGCATTAAAAAAACCCGAGCTTAGTCTCGGGTTTTTTAATGTCTGCAATAAAGTACAGGTTTCAGGTGCGAGGTTTCAGGTTTTAGGTAAAGCAGTTAGGTGTTAATTTTAACACTGTCACTTGGGTTGAGTTTTATCTAACCCATATGATAAAGCATGAAGGTGGTGCTTTTACCTTAGGCATCGGTGCTTTGTAGCAACTATCGTTGAGTAATACTTAGTCTAGCCAATTAATACTAAAAAAAACCGAGCTTAGTCTCGGGTTTTTTAATGTCTGCAATAAAGTACAGGTTTCAGGTGCGAGGTTTCAGGTTTCAGTGAGTGAAGTTTGGCGTCCCTGCTGTTGCCGTAACGAAGTTTAAAACAGCATTGATACCGCTGCTTAAAAAATAACTAGGCTATTTTAAAGCGTGTTTATCGTTATTTAAGTTGGAACGTTGTTATAATAGGTAATAATTAAATAGTCAGTAGCGCAGAGAGTCCAATGGAACTTGAACAAGATAGCAATTTAACCCTCCCTTTATTTATTCTAGATGAAACACTCAGTACTCGTGACTTAGCGCAGCCTGACTTAGAAATTTCAGTTATTTTAAGCGATGAACTACTGACTCAGCTATGCCAAAACCCCAGTGCTGACAGTAGTATTGGCATAAGCATTACGGAATATGAGTTGAATACTATCAATTCAAGCTTTTCAAGCGTAGAGCAAAGCGAGCATGACGCTCAACTAACGCTTACTCAAGGCCCTCTATTAAGCGCTGCAGTGACTACAGCTGATGATCTAACGTTTGTGTCACCTCAAATCGATATGATGCCAACATTCGATTTAGGCGACGAGGCAGAGTAATGAAGAAGGTCATTATAAGTACCTTTGTGCTGATTATTTTAAGTGGCTGTGCCTACTTAGGGAATGCGCATTATAACGAGCTGTTTGGTCCCGAAAAAACACAAGCGCGTATTGTTGACGCCAAAAGTGGTGAAGGTGCCGAATTTCTTCAGCATGTAAAGCCTGTAATAGACACTCGCTGCGTAGTATGCCATGGTTGTTATGATGCGCCTTGCCAATTAAAGTTGTCGTCTCCTGAGGGGATAGATAGAGGGCTGAGTAAAGAGCTGGTATACGATGGTACTCGGTTATTAGCCTCAACGCCGAGCCGATTATTATTTGATGCAACTACCACTGAGCAATGGCGTGATAAAGAGTTTAGCCCGGTATTAAACGAGCGAGCACAAAATGAAGAAGCCAATTTAGCGGGTAGTGTGTTATTTAATACGCTGGTATTAAAGCAAAGTTCACCTTTGCCAGAAGATGAAGTATTAGATGAGCGCTTTGATTTTTCGCTTAGCCGCAACCAAAGTTGTGCGACCATGGGTGAGTTCGATCAATTAGCCGATGAGCAACCGCATGCAGGTATGCCCTATGGTTTACCTGGTGTGTCGGCTGCTGAATTTCAGCACTTACAAAATTGGATTAAAAAAGGCGGGAAAATGGCGCATATTAAGCCGCCATCAGCTACTGAGCTTGCAAAAGTAAAAAACTGGGAAGCATTTTTAAATCAAGATGGTTTGAAGTATCAGTTATCAGCGCGTTATATTTATGAACATTGGTTTTTAGCGCACATCTATTTTAGTGATGTGCAATCCCCAAACTTTTTTAAGTTGGTACGCTCAAGCACCCCTCCGGGTGAAGATATTAAGTTAATTAACGCCCGTCGCCCTTATGATAAGCCAAACGTTGAGCGTGTTTATTATCGACTGCTTCACGACCGTTCTACTATTTTGTCAAAAACGCATTTGCCACTTAAGTTAACGGATGAGAAGTTAACGCGCTTATATCAGCAGTTCATCGCACCAAAATACACTGTATCTAGTTTACCAAGCTATGAGCCAGCACTTGCCTCAAACCCATTTAAAACTTTTGAAGCACTGCCTATTGATGCTAAATATCAATTTATGCTCGATGAAGCTGAGTTAATTATTATGGGCTTCATTAAAGGGCCTGTTTGCCGTGGTCAAATTGCATTGAACGTAATTAATGACCATTTTTGGGTGGCATTTGCCGATCCTAAAAAAGTGGCGACTCCAGAGGTTGGTAAAATGCTAATGCAACATGAAGACGCATTAGAGTTACCAGCAGCGGAGGAGAGTAATGCGCTACCTATTTCTAACTGGGTAAAATATTCAGTTCGTGAAAAACGTTACTTACAAGCGAAGGTAGAGCTAGCTAATAAAATGTTCAAAAATGGCGAGCACTTAACCACGGATTTATTGTGGAAAGGGGAGGGGCATAACCAAAATGCGGCGCTGACAATTTTTCGCCATTTCGATAGTGCAACAGTTGTAAAAGGGCTTATTGGCCAGCAACCTAAAACAATGTGGGTACTTGACTACGCACTGTTTGAGCGCATTCACTACTTACTAGTGGCAGGCTTTGATGTGTATGGCAATATTGGCCACCAATTAATAACACGTTTATACATGGATTTTTTGCGCTTGGAAGGCGAGCAAAATTTCCTTGCGTTATTACCCGAGTCACAACGCGAAGCCATTAAGCAAAGTTGGTATCGTAAATCACCGCCAAGTCTATCGACCTTTTTCGAAAATAACCGTGAGTTTAGTCAGCCCAGTGGTATTAATTACCGAACTGATAAGCCACAATCAGAGTTATATGGATTAATTAAACAAACGCTTGAGCCGGTATTGAGTCCTCGTTATGACTATAAAAAAGTTCCTGCACCATTAAGTGCAATTAATTCCATGCCTGCTAAAGCTATTAACTTACTCCCGCAGCTATCGTATGTATTAGTAAAGGAGCAAGATGAGCATAAGGCCTACACGATTATTCATCATAACGCCCATTATAATATTTCGAGCTTATTAAACGAAGACGGACAGCGTGCTTATGAAGAGGATACCGTGACGATTGTGCCAGGCTTTATTGGTGATTACCCATCAGCAATTTGGTATTTAAATAACCCGCAACAAGTTGCTGCATTTGCAGAGCAGCTACCGCTTATGCAAGTAGAGGCGGATTATCGGGCTTTAAAGTCCAAATTTGCGATTCGTCGAACGCACCCGCAGTTTTGGCAATACAGCGATATATTACATCACGTTGCCCGCCAGTATCGAGGGATTGAGTTTGGTATGTTTGATTATAACCGATTAGAAAACCGTTAATGATATTGTAAGTAGCCCAGCTTTTTAGTTGGGCTTTTTTATATCTAATAATTAGTGAATTAACTGATTAACTTGCTACAGTTAGATTAAAGTGAAAATAAGAAGCAGCTTGGTTTATGTTTAATATTGTAAAGAGTATTCGAAAACGTTATCGGTGGGCATTAATTGCTATTGCCTTGCTGATCAGCGTATCCGCATTACTCATGCAATACGTCTTTTCTGTGCAAAAATACGATGCGAAAATTATCAATATAGCAGGTAAGCAACGGATGCTGTCACAAAAAATAGCGTGGCATAGTAACGCATTAATAAACGAAACCACTAGTAATGCACAACATCTTAAATCATTAGCATATTCACTTGGGCTATTCGAACAAGGACATACTTTTTTACTCACTAAAAATGAGCAAGGTGAGGCGATTTATTTAAATGCTGCTTTAGTTGATTTATATTATGCCGCCCCAAGTAGCTTAGATACCGAGGTATCTAGTTTTATAAAACAAGCAAAAAAATTACTGACCCAACAAGAACAAGCGAATCCCGTGGTGTTTTCTGTAGGCGAGATTGAAGCATTATTAAAAAAATTAGACATCGCGGTGAGCTTATTTGAGCAGCAAGCGGTGACAAAGGTTAATTGGGTTGCCAATATTGAGCTGTTGTGTTGGTTTTTGACTCTAGCGTTATTGTTTCTAGAGTTAAGGTTTGTGTTTATGCCAATGGAAAGGCAAGTTTTGCAGACCCTGCTTGAGTATCAACAACAAAAAGAATTTGCCGAGCAAGTCAGTCAGAATAAAGAACATTTTATTGCACGCGCCAGTCACGAGTTTAGAACCCCGTTACAGGGATTAATTAGTTCTATAAATGAGTTAAGCATTCCCAGCTCGCAACAACAAATTAAGCGTCAAGCTCAGTACTGTTCAACTCGGTTGCTAGCAATGCTAGATGAACTTCAAGATTTGCAAGCGCTTAGTTTAAATCGCTGGTCGTTAAAGCCAACCTCAGACAATCTACTGACCACCTTGAACAAAGTACTGGCGGTGTATCAATATGGCTGTACTGAGAAAGGGTTAAAGCTAATTACCGAGTTAGCGCCGAGCTTAGATTGCGCGGTGATTGTAGATCACGCACGCCTACAGCAAATTGTTTCTGAACTACTTAATAACGCATTAAAGTTTACTGAGCAAGGAGAGGTCACCGTCATTGCTACGCTCAATAACCATCAGTTAGAGTTAAGCATAAAAGACAGTGGCTGTGGCTTTAGCCACCCGGTTGGTCAGCTCGAATTAGATAACAATCAACAAAGTAACCATTTTCAAGGCCTCAGAACAGGGCTTACCCGCGTGCAATATATTGTTAATGCGCTTAATGGCGACATTCGTTTTGAGAATAATCATCCACAAGGCGCCATTGTATTTTTGAGCCTACCATTAGAGATGGACACAAGCGAAACTATGCCAACGCGCTTGCCTGATGATCTTAAGTGTTTAGTGGTTGAAGATAACCCGCTCAACATGTTGGTACTAACAAAGTTATTAAGTTCTTTGAACATACAGGTTGAATCGGCTGAAAATGGCAAAGTCGCTTGTGAAATGGCGGCTGAAAATAGCTATGATGTTATATTTATGGATTTAAATATGCCGGTTATGGATGGCTTTGAAGCCACAAAGCTGCTGCATGAAAAAGACAAAACACGACCCATTATTGTGGTTACCGCAAACACTTCTGATAGTGATATAGCTCGCGCTAAAGCTTGTGGAGCAATAAGTCATATTCATAAACCCATAGATCAGCAAAGTATAATAGCGGCACTAAACGATGCTCTTCTAACAGAGGTTGATTAAATCTCACTTGCCTAATTGTTATTTTGTACGTTAATTTGAATTTTTAAGACTTATTTTGGTAGCTAGTGTGCGCTCAATTTTACTTCAGCAATTTAATGGTCATTTATCCACCGGTGGCAATAATCGGTATTATATTAAGGATTTAACTTGGCAAGTAAAACAGGGGGAACACTGGGTATTGCTTGGCGGCAATGGCGCCGGTAAATCTGTGCTTGGGGCTACGCTTATTGGTGAAGCCAAGCAACAAAGTGGGCAACGCCATAGTACTTTTAATAATCTACAGTTAGTTTCAAGTGATTTACAAAAGCAGTTATTAAGCGCTAATCGCAAAAGTGATAAACCACAAAAAGTAACCGACATACTCTTTTCTGCGCCTGAAATTAATCGCGATTTATGTCAACAGCTAATTACTGCTCTTAATTTTGATGCCTTACTTAATCGTAATTTTACTGATTTATCGACCGGTGAAACACGTAAATTATTATTGATTAAAGCACTGTCTGCTAATAGTGATTTAGTTGTGCTTGATGAACCATTTGATGGCTTAGACACTGAATCGGCTAGGCAGTTAAACCGCCTATTAAAGCAACTGAGTACGCACACTTGCTTTGTGTTTGTACTAAACCGTGTTGATGAAATTCCTGCGTTTGTTGATCACTTTGCTTATGTGAGCAAGGGTCTTTTACAACATAGCTTAGCAAAACCGTGCGCAGCAAAACGAGCCGATTTGTTTAAGTTACTGCATTTAGAACATACATCTATAACTATTCCAGATTCACCCGAGCCTACTTTTATTTCAAATGTAAACGCGCCACTCGTTAAGCTTACTGATACGCATGTACGTTATGGTGAACAGACTATTTTTGAAAACTTAAACTGGACGATTAAGCAACACCAACATTGGCAACTTACCGGCAAGAATGGCTCAGGAAAAACCTGTTTATTAAATTTAATCACCGGTGATAACCCTCAGTGTTATAACAATGAGATTGAGGTGTTTGGTTTTAAGCGTGGCACAGGAGAGAGTATTTGGGATATAAAACAGCATATTGGTTATATCTCTAATACTTTGCATTTACAGTATAGAGTGAGTATTTCGGCGCTCAATACTGTTATCTCTGGGTTTTTCGATAGTATTGGTTTATATCAACAAGCCAGCGAGTTACAAATGCGGTTAGCGAAACAGTGGCTGGCATTAATTGGCCTAAGCGATAAAGCAAATTGCGCTTTTACTCAACTATCGTATGGCGATCAGCGCTTATTACTGATTGTACGCGCAATGGTTAAACACCCCGCATTAGTTATTTTGGATGAGCCATGTTTAGGGCTTGACGAGGCAAATCGTCAACGCGTTTTACTGCTGATAGAAAAGGTGTGTGCTGCAAAAACGAGTACCGTTATTTATGTAAACCATCATGCAGCAGATACCATTAAAGGGATTGAACACACCTTAAAAATGGAAGATTTTAAACCAACTTACTATGAACAGCATACGGCTCATAGTGAGTCGATTATATAAGCTTGTTTATAACTGAGTCACCGTGAATCCTTGGTCACGCAGTTGTTTAATTAAGCCATGTTGCTCAACTAAATGCAGAGCACCTACCGCTATAAAAATATTGCCTTGTTCAAGTTTTGGGGTGAGCTGAGTGACCCAATTATTATTACGCTCAATTAGCATCACTTGTTCGCTTTGTTGGCCGTATTGGCTGTTATCAAAACTTGTGTGGTAGTAGCTGGTTAGGGTTTTCATATCGCCCTGTTTCCATGCATTTACTAGAGAAATAAAGTAGGTATTAATATCACTGAGTTGTTCAAAGGTTTCTGCCATCATAGCGTTGCTTAATGACTCTAACCCATTAAACATTTGTAGTTGCTGCTCTATGGTTTCAAGCTCTGCAATTTTAATATTATGCTGTTGGGCATAATCTAATATTTGCTTATCAATGCCATTTTTATCTGAATATCCTGCGTTTTGAAACTCAATTTGCATCATGGTTAACATCACAGCCCAAGGTTTAAAGCTGTTGAACATGGCAATATCAATCGACTTTTTAGCAAAGTAGTCTTTCAGGAGTTGATAATTTTCTGTCGACAGCTCACTCTGTAGTGTGCGCCCGTTATTAAGCAGCATATACGGCATAGAGCGTTGCTGCATTTGTAAAGGTGATAGCTTACTAATATCCACTTCAACAACCACTTGCTTGCTGTTATCCAGTGCGTGAGTCACTTTTTGTGGTAGCCCTTTCATGCTGGCATCACCTACATGCACGGTGCCAAATAAATACGAACTAGCGCCTTGTTTTTCTATTTTGAATATAGCAGGAGCTGCATAGCCATTGACACTAAATGCTAAAAAAACGAACGTTATCAATAAATGACTGATACGCAATGACACTTTCATAAAAAATCCTAGCCATGTTTAAGTTGTTTTATAAATACTAACTTAGTTTACTATATAGGTAACGTAAAAATGCCAGATTAAAAGCGCTATTGATACCAATTATTGCTGTAGGCCATGTTGCCAAAATTAGTCAAAGCGCGTTCACTTTGTTATGAACTCAAGGCGATTCGTGAAAAGCTTCATAGACTGAGAAAAAACACCACCATGACCTACGGCAGCACTAATGCTTTTTTTACTTTGGCAAATTAAGCCCATAAAACAGACCACCAAAGCAGAACGGTGATCAGCATGGCGATAAAGACACTGGCAGAAGCGATGTCTTTAGCTAGGCCTGATAGTTCATGATATTCGCTACCGATGCGATCAACCACCACTTCGACTGCGGTATTGACCAACTCAGCAAATAACACAAACAATAAGCTGGCAATCAATATTAATTTGCTACTTAAAGTAATTTCTTGCAAGCAGGCAAATACGCCTAGCAAACTAAATAAAACCAACTCTTGCTGAAAAGCAGCCTCAAATCGGCTCATCCATTTTAGGCCATTAAATGTATGGCTTAAGGTAAAAATTAGGCGCATTAGGCCTTGGCGTTTTATAACGGTTTTATTATTCATATTTTAGTTTCGCTATGGTTAATCGTTTGACATGACGCGAGTAAATCTTCAGAGGTTTGGTAGGTTTTACTCGCAACACCGGTTAAGTTTAAAAGGGTATGAAAAATAGCATCGTGTGATTGCGCTAAAGTGCTATTTAAATTGTTGAGACACTTGGCTGTAATGCGCTGATTATGCTCATCAGCCCAGATGTAAAGAGGCACATGGGTTTGAGCTGTTGGTGCAAATGCATAGGGAAAGCCATGTAAGTACGCACCATTTTCACCGAGCGACTCGCCATGGTCCGACACATACAGTAATTGCTTATCAATATTGGCTGGTAGTGCCTTTAACTGTTCAATAACTTGAGCGTTGATAAAATCACTATAAGCAATTGTATTATCGTAGGTGTTAACCAGTTCTTCAGCGTTACAGTTTTGAATATCGCTGCGGTCGCAGGTTGGACTAAACTGTTTAAATTTTTCAGGGTAGCGCTTAAAGTAAGTAGGGCCATGTGAACCCATCATATGCAGCACTATAAGCGTATTAGCCTGACTCAAGTTAGCAAGCTTGTGCTTTAGTGGGGCTAGCAACGCTTCATCAAAACAGTATTTACCATCACATAGTCCGGATGCTTTGCTATCAATATTAATGGTAGGTACGCGCGAGCAGACGTTTTTACAGCCACTGTTATTATCAACCCATAAGACATCTGCGCCTGCTTGCTGTATCAAATCAATCACGTTTTGCTGATTATCACTGTCTAAACGAGAAAAATTGGCATGAGTTTGCAGTGAAAACATACACGGTACTGACACTGCCGTGGCCGTGCCACACGACGATACATTATCGAAATAAGTGACATTATGTTTTTGTGTGTATTGGTTGGTATTGCGCTCATAGCCTTGGTAGGAAAAGTTTTCAGCTCGTGCGGTTTCACCTACTACTATGACAGTAACTCGTGTTGTACTTGGCGATGCTAAAGTTGGTGTGGTATCAATATTTTTAAATTTAATATCGCTGTAAAGCAGCTGATCACGTGCATATTTATAGCCACTTGAGAGGTATTGAAATGGAATGATTTCTTTTTTCAATATACGGTTATTTCGACCTGTTGCCGCGTAATCGGCGTAAAAATTTACTATCACTAAAGCAATCAATGCACCGCATGCCAGTAGCAATTTAATGCGACTGAGTATTTCTTTGTGTGGACGGGCACAGTTTACGTTTATCCGACTCAAAACAAAGACAGGTAAAGCGCCAAAAAGCAGTAAAAAGCCAATAAGTTGCAAGTTTAAATAGCTTAACGCTTCACTAGAGTCTGTCTCTGCTGCGTTTTGTATCATTGAATAATCAAATACTACACCATAGTTTAACGAACCATAGAGCGCGGCACTTGAGAGCATAAGTAGCAAATAGTTGATTGGTTTTAATAACCCGCGAACAGACACCAAAGAAAAAAATATAATTAACAAGCACACAAGTAGTAGCGGCACAGAGAATAGAAATAACCACGAAAATGTGTGTAACGAAGTAATAGCGCTAAACGCACCATGCATAAATGGAATATTAATAATTAAGCCGTAATAGCATGCCATTAAAATAACAAATACATTAGCGCTACAGTTAAAATAAAAGCGTTTTTTAGTGTTTACTTGTGGTTGCTTACTGAGTTTGAAAATTGAATCCATAACAGGTCTCTTTTTAGTCAACGTTGTTATGCTAGGGCGCCATGCTTAAGAAACGCTTAAGAAATCAATTTATTTTATTTTGTTAGCTATAAAATACAGCGGTTTGCTAAAAATTAATCAAACCATAATTCACCATTATAAGAATAGTGAATTTCCTTAACTGAAATGAAGGGATAAAAAATTCACTTGAATGTTATAAATTGGATTTTAAAACCTAAGTTGGCGTGTTTTTATAATTATTTTGGATTGAATTTGGTGTTGACTTAGTGCCCTGAGCGCGGTACTAATATAAAAAGACAGCGAAACACGTGTTTCGTAATTACAGAATATTAAATGGTATTAAATTTTATGCTTAACAACGCACTAAACCTAGTCCTGATTATTATCGTGGTGATTATTCCCGCGAGGGCTTCGTAGTGCTTTAAAAAACTAAGCATTGAAAAGCCCTCCGCACTTAACCGTCCGGGGGGCTTTTTAGTTTTAAGATTAAATTTTAACGGGTTGTCACACAGGAATGAGGATTTACTAATGACAGGCGCAGAACTAACAATTGATTTACTCGCCAAGCACGGCGTAGATGAAGTATTTGGCTACCCAGGTGGTGCTATTATGCCCATTTACGATGCCTTGTATGGTGCGCCTGTAAAACATTACCTCACTCGCCATGAACAAGGTGCAGGATTTGCTGCTGTGGGCTATGCACGCAGTACTGGCCGCTTAGGTGTATGTTTAGCAACATCAGGTCCGGGGGCTACTAACTTAATTACCGCATTGGCTGATGCCATGATGGACTCAGTGCCTTTACTTGCCATCACCGGACAAGTACCAACAGCGGCGATTGGTTCTGACGCCTTTCAAGAAATAGACGTGTTGGGTATGTCGCTTTCATGTACTAAACATAGTTATATGGTTGAGCGAGCAGAAGATTTAGCCGAAATATTACAAGAGGCGATGCATTTAGCACAAAGCGGTCGACCTGGCCCTGTTTTGGTTGATATCCCCAAAGACATTCAAATGGCGCAAGTACCTTTTAAACCTTGGTTAGCGGTAGATGAATATTTGCCTCAACTAGATTTAAATCAAGTCGCTATTGCCAACCAATTACTCAGTGAAGCAAAACAGCCTGTTGCTTATGTTGGTGGCGGGGTCCATGCTGCTGGAGCACAAGCGCAGTTAATGCAGTTTTTAAATAAAACGCAAATGCCTGCGGTTTCAACCCTTAAAGCATTAGGCAGTGTGTTACCTGATTACGAATATGATTTAGGTATGTTAGGCATGCATGGCGGTCAAGCAGCTAATTTAGCGGTGCAAGAATGTGATGTATTAGTGTGTATTGGCGCACGCTTTGATGACCGTGTAACGGGCAATTTAGCTAAGTTTGCTGCAAAAGCAAAAGTGATTCATTTAGACATAGATGCAGCCGAGGTAGGAAAACGTAAACCCGCAAAAGCGTCATTAATTGCTGATTTAAAAACGTCGCTTCCCGCCCTTGAGTGCGTGGTTACACCAAAAGCGTGGTGCGATCATAGTAAACAAATGAAGGTTAAACACGCGTGGCGCTACGACTACCCTGGTGAAAAAGTATTTGCCCCTTACCTACTTAATCAACTTAGCCTGCGTATGCCAAGCACTAGTGTGGTGTGCTGTGATGTAGGCCAGCACCAAATGTGGGTCGCCCAGCACATGAAGTTTAGCCACCCTTGTAACCACTTAAGCAGTGGTGGTGCAGGCACTATGGGGTTTGGTTTACCCGCGGCTATAGGTGCACAAATCGCGCGTAAAGATGACTTTGTCATCACCGTTTCAGGTGATGGTTCAATCATGATGAACATTCAAGAGCTTGCCACTATTCGTCGTAATAATTTACCAGTAAAAATACTAATACTTGATAACCAACGCTTGGGCATGGTGCGTCAATGGCAGGAGCTATTTTTTGAAGGGCGTTACAGCGAAACTAACTTGTCAGACAACCCTGATTTTGTCCAACTTGCTGCTGTGTTTGGTATTCCTGGACAAACTATTACCCACGCTAACCAAGTAGATGATGCAATTACGGCCTTATTAAAGAGTGATGGGCCTTATATTGTTCATGCTTGTATCGATGATAAAGAAAACGTATGGCCACTTGTTCCACCTGGGGCTGCCAACGATGAAATGATGACGGAGAAAGCACAATGAAACACAACTTAACTATTGCCTTAAAAAGTCAAAGTGTCGCAATAGAGCGCTTTTTACGTGTCGTGCGTCATCGTGGTTTTGATTTAACTCACTTACAGCTCAATATGGATGATGGTCAATATAATATGGCGATGACGGTTGATAGTGATAAACCAATTTACTTGCTTACCAGCCAGTTAAATAAATTGGTTGATGTGAAACATGTGACGCTACAAAACTTACAGCAACAGGCTGTATAAAATAAATTTAACGAATTTTACGAGTAACTGACTATTTGGTTATTCATCAATCTTTAGAATGAGGAATGCCCGCATTAATTGCGGCAAACACTGAGGTAACTATGGCTAAATTAAGAAGTGCAACCACCACTGAAGGGCGTAAACGCGCAGGCGCAAGAGCATTATGGCGTGCAACAGGCATGACAGATACCGACTTTGGTAAGCCAATTATTGCTGTTGTAAACTCATTTACGCAATTTGTACCGGGGCATGTGCATCTTAATCAGCTTAGTGAACTGATGGCTGAAACCATTACTCAAGCAGGTGGTGTACCAAAAGAATTTAATACCATTGCTATCGATGATGGCATCGCCATGGGGCACGGCGGTATGCTTTATTCACTGCCATCACGTGATTTAATTGCCGACTCGGTAGAGTATATGGTGAACGGCCATTGTGCTGATGCGATGATTTGTATCTCAAACTGCGACAAAATAACCCCTGGGATGATGTTAGCCGCACTGCGTTTAAATATTCCGGTTATTTTTGTATCGGGCGGCCCAATGGAAGCGGGTAAAACTAAATTAGCGAATATCGATATTAAGCTCGATTTGGTTGATGCTATGGTTAAAGGTGCTGATGAATCGGTAAGTGATGCCGATTCTGAGCAGGTTGAACGCTCTGCATGTCCTACTTGTGGGTCGTGTTCAGGGATGTTTACCGCCAACTCTATGAACTGTTTACTAGAAGCAATTGGCCTTGCGCTGCCAGGTAACGGGACCACGCTTGCGACCCATAAAGACCGCAAACAACTGTATGTTGAAGCAGGCGCCCGTATTGTTGATTTATGCCGTGAGTATTATCAAAAAGATAACCAAGACGTACTGCCTCGTGCCATTGCTAATAAAACCGCATTTATGAACTCTATGGTGGTTGATATTGCTATGGGCGGTTCATCAAATACGGTATTGCATTTACTCGCAGCAGCGCAAGAAGCCGGCGTTGATTTTGATATGTCACACATTGATGAGCTTTCACGAAAAACCCCGTTTTTATGTAAAGTTGCTCCAGCTACCGCGCAATACCACATTGAAGATGTACACCGCGCTGGTGGCATGATGGCCATAGTACGCGAGCTTGGAAAAGCAGGACTGGTTGATTTATCGGTTAACCATGTTGCTGGTATGACAATGGGTGAGCTGGTTAAAAAATGGGATGCAACCGATCCGAATAACGAAGCCGCGCAAAAGTTTTACCGTGCTGGCCCCGCTGGTATTCGTACCACCAAAGCAATGAGCCAAGATTGCCGTTGGGATGAAGGTGACAACGACCGTGAAAACGGCTGTATCCGCAGTGTTGAACATGCATTTCGTCAAGATGGCGGCCTGGCGGTACTTGCCGGTAACTTAGCGGTTGATGGCTGTATTGTTAAAAGTGCGGGGGTTGTTGATGAAATGCTGCACTTTGAAGGTGCTGCGGTTGTGTATGAGTCACAAGATGATTCTGTAGAAGGGATTTTAAATGGCGAGGTAAAAGCCGGCGATGTGGTGGTTATTCGCTACGAAGGGCCTAAAGGCGGCCCTGGTATGCAAGAAATGCTATACCCAACTAGCTATTTAAAATCAAAAGGTTTGGCAGAGCAGTGTGCATTAATTACTGATGGGCGTTTTTCAGGTGGCACGTCGGGTTTATCGATTGGCCATGTATCGCCAGAAGCTGCCAGCGGTGGCGTAATTGCTTATGTTGAAAACGGCGATAAAATTATCATCGATATTGCCACCCGAGAAATTACACTAGCGTTAAGCGATGAAGAGCTTGAAGCTCGCAAGCAAAAACAACTGGCTCGTGGTAAACAAGCGTATAAACCGCTTAATCGCGATCGTTATGTATCATCTGCGCTTAAAGCGTATGCGCTACTTGCAACTAGTGCCGATAAAGGTGCGGTTCGCGATTTAGCCAAACTGGAGGAGCTTAGCTAGTTATGGTTTCTCAAGAACTTGATTATTTTCGCGCGATTATCCAAGCCAATATGGAGCCTTTAGCCAAGGTGACTGAGGTAAGTGAAATGGCCGAATTGAGTGCACGATTAGGTAATCATGTTTGGTTAAAACGTGAAGATCAGCAGCCCGTGTACTCGTTTAAATTACGCGGCGCTTTTAATAAATTAAATAAGCTGCCAAAAGGCTCGGTTGTGATCACCGCATCTGCAGGTAACCATGCTCAGGGTGTGGCACTAAGTGCCTCATACTTAGGACATAAAGCCACCATTGTTATGCCCGTGACCACACCTGAAATAAAGGTTAATGCGGTAAGAGCATTGGGTGGTGAAGTCGTATTGCATGGCCATCAATTTGATGCCGCAAAAGCGTATGCGCTGGAATTAACTGAGCAGCGAAACGGCGTATTTGTGCCGCCATTTGATGACCCTGATGTGATTGTTGGTCAAGGTACGGTTGCCCGTGAATTAATGCAACAGCTTAACGATTTAGATGTGGTGTTTATTCCTGTTGGCGGCGGCGGCTTGCTGGCAGGTATGGCGGTATACATTAAATCGCTGCGCCCCGATATCAAAGTAATAGGGGTCGAGGCGAATGAAAGCGCCTGCTTAAAAGCTGCTTTAGCAGCAGGCGAGCCGGTAGAGCTCGATCGGGTTGGCAGCTTTGCCGATGGTGTTGCTGTAAAAATAATTGGTAGCGAAACATTTAGATTGGCACAAAAGTTTTGCGATGAAGTAGTCACCGTATCAGACGATGAAATATGTGCAGCCATGCAAGATATTTTTGTGTCAACCCGAGCTATTGCAGAGCCTTCAGGGGCACTTGCAACTGCAGGGCTTAAAAAATGGAGCCAACAATCAGGATTAAAAGGGTTGAATTTAGCTGCTATTTTATCAGGAGCTAACTTAAATTTTGACCGCTTACGCTATGTGGCTGAACGCACTGCGCTGGGTGAGAAAAACGAAGCTTTATTAGCAGTGACCATTGATGAAAAACGCGGTAGTTTTAAACAGTTTTGTGCATCTTTAGGTGGGCGTGCTATTACCGAGTTTAACTATCGTTATGCGGGGCCTGGCGAGGCGCAAATTTTTGTTGGTATTGCACTGCGTCAAGGGTTAGCAGAACTTGAAGAGCTTAAACAAAGTCTAACAGATAACAAATATACCTTTTGCGATTTGTCAGATAACGAATTAGCAAAGCTACATGTACGCTATATGGTTGGTGGTAAAGCCCCAGAGCAGTTACATGAACGCTTACTGCGGTTTGAGTTTCCTGAGTACCCGGGCGCATTAGCGCGCTTTTTAGATACGCTGGGTAGTAACTGGAATATTACTTTATTTCACTATCGTAATCATGGCGGGTCAACGGGTAATGTATTGGCAGGTTTTGCGATTGAACCAAGCCAGTATGAGATGTTTAATGAGCACTTAAATCGGCTCGGTTACAGTGTTCAAGATGAAACTCACAACCCTTGTTTTACTCAGTTTTTAACTACCCAACCTCAAGCAGAAAAACTTGAAAAGCTCGCGCTAGCATAATTTATTCAAAGCAGGCATCTCATCTAGATGCTTGCTTTATTAGCTGTTTTACATATAGTTATAATTAATTATCATGTTTATGGAAGTCTTCTTTGCTACTTAAAGGAATAATAATTAGCACCTGCTTTTTTTGTAGCCACTTAATGGCGCAGGAATCAGTGACGCTACAGCTAAAGTGGACACACCAATTTCAATTTGCTGGCTATTATATGGCCAAACAAAAAGGCTTTTATAATGAGGTCGGTTTAGACGTCAATATAGTTCCAGCAGATCCAAAAAGGCCAAACAGTTTTGGTGCGGTAGAGCGAGGAGAGGCGCAATTTGGTGTAGCGCATTCAGGTATATTAGAGCGACGTATTGCCGGTGAACCCTTTGTTGCCATGGCTGCCATATTACAGTTTTCTCCTTACTGTTGGATGGTAAAAGAAACTTCAGATATTTTTCATGCCCGTGATTTTATTAACAAGCGTGTAAGTGAAGTCAGCAAAGAGAGTAATTCTGAGTTACTAACTATGCTTAAGCGCAGTGGTATTGATACCGAAAAACTGGCTGTTTACAAAGGCGATGAATTACAACAAGCATGGATGGAAAATAAACTAGATGCCATAGAAGTGTATGTTACCGACTTACCTTATCATATGGACCAGCAAGGGGTTGCTCATCGACTTATATGTCCACAACGTTATGGCATGGATGTATACGCGGATATTTTATTTACCAGCGACAATATGATTAAGTACCATCCCGATACGGTAGAAAAGTTTTATCAAGCGAGTTTAAAAGGGTGGCGCTACGCGGTAATGAATATGGATGAAGCCATTGCTATTACCCAGCAGTTTTATGCGCCTGATCGCAGCTTCCATCAACTGGCATATGAGGCAGAGGTACTAAAAGACTATATTGCTCCACCGAGTACTAATGTGGGTAATATGTCGATGGCCAAATGGCGTTTAATTGCTGATTTATATGAGGTTGATCAAACAAAGTTTGATGAAGTAAAAGCTGATTTTATTTATAAATATAAAAAACAAGAAACGCTGCAGCTTTCTTGGATGCTGATTGCGGCCATTATAATAAGCATTATTTCTATCCCCCTCTATTTACGTTTAATGTTTAAATCGCGCTAGTGGATTACTTACTCTATTCCCTTGCTCTACTAGGTAAAAAAATAACCGCTTAAATAGGCGCTATTGTGCTGGTATAATTAATTGTCTTTTTTATATCCTAAGCTGTTATGACCTTAACTGAGCAATTTTCTGCCCTCGACTCGTTGCTAATGAATACTCGCTCGTATTGGCAATGCACTGCGTTTGATTTTGACGTCTTACCTTGGCCTGAATTACATGCACCCTTAAGCGCTTTATCTGACCAGGCAGTTGCCGAGTTAGACTCTGATCAAGAGCAGCTTTATCAGTTTTTTTCATCTTATATTCCCGCTGTTGAGCAACTTAGCCGATTAGTGTCATTACCTGCCATTCCCAACAGTCGAAAGGAATACCCGTTTTGGATCAGTAATGGTATTAAAGGTCGAAAGTTTACTCAGTTACAAGACTTTGTTGGCGCATTACCCGCTAGTAGCCAGCCTGTATTGGAGTGGTGTGCAGGTAAAGGCCATTTAGGACGAATGTTAGCTTTTAATGGTGCGCAAAGTGTCCACAGCGTTGAGCTACAATCTCATTTGTGTGAACAAGGGCAAAAAAGTGCTCAGCAGCAGGGACTGGCAATGCAATTTAGCCAAGCCGATGTCCTCAAAGATAATACTCAGGATTTTTTCAACCCACACACTCATGCTGTCGCTTTACATGCCTGCGGCGCGTTACACCAAACTTTTATGCATCAAGCTAGTGCGGCAAAAGTACCACAAATTAGCTTTTCACCTTGTTGCTATCATTTATTTACTGATAATAATTACCAAGTGATGAGCGAGTACGCTCAGCAAAGCAGGCTTAATTTAACCCACAGAGATTTAAAGCTCGCCCTGCAAGAAACGGTTACAGCTCCTTCGCGAGTAGGTAAAGTGCGAAAAACAGAAGTGGAGTGGCGACTTGGATTTGATGCCTTAAGAAAGTCACTTACTGGTGAGTCAGTGTATGTCAGCGTTCCTTCAGTAAATAAAGCGATATTTTCAGATTCGTTTGCAGCGTTTTGTAACTGGGCAGCTGATAAAAAAGCTTTAAAGCTACCAAAAGATATTGATTACAATAAGTTTTTATTGATTGGGCAGGCGCGAAAAAAAGTAACAGAGCGAGTTGAACTGGTTCGACATGTGTTTAGAAGAGCAATAGAAGTTTGGCTTGTGCTCGATCGTGCTTTATATTTGCAGCAGCAAGGCTATGACGTCAGTGTTAATACATTTTGTGAGAAGCAATTAACACCCCGTAATATTTTAATTTTAGCCAGTTTAAAAACGCCCTCGACCTAAAAGAGATGTAATGAGAAATTTAAATAACTTACTAGAAAATAATAAACGCTGGGCATCAAGAACGAGCGAAGCGAACCCTGAATTTTTTAAAATTTTATCGATGCAACAAAACCCAGAATACTTATGGATTGGTTGCTCTGACTCACGGGTGCCAGCTAATCAAATTGTTGATTTACTGCCGGGTGAGCTGTTTGTGCACCGTAATGTTGCCAACGTAGTCGTTCACACCGATCATAATTGTTTATCGGTTATGCAGTACGCGGTCGAAGTATTAAAAGTAAAGCATATTATGGTAGTTGGCCACTACGGTTGCGGTGGCGTGCAAGCGGTACTAAATGAGGACCGCTTTGGCTTTATTGATAACTGGCTTCGCCACGTTGGTGATGTAAAAGAAAAACACCTAGAGCAACTTAATGCTCTGCCAGAAAAACAACGCCTGGATCGTTTAATAGAACTCAATGTGATTGAGCAAGTGCGTAACGTATCACGAACCAGCATTGTTCAAGATGCATGGTTAAGAGGCCAGGAACTCACGGTGCATGGTTGGGTATATGGCTTAGAAAATGGTCATTTGCATGACTTAGAATCGGTAGTTAGTTGTGCCGAAGAAGAGTGTGAAAGCTATAAAAAAGCAGTACACCATGTACTAAATAAATCTGCGGACAGTCACCTTTAATATGGCTAAAACGGCGCTAATAATCGGCAGTACCGGCTTAGTTGGCAGCCAGTTATTACAGCAGCTGTTAGCATCTCCTTGCTATTCAAAGGTAGTGAGTTTATCGCGCCGCCAATTAGACTTTTCCCACCCTAAATTAATTAGCCATGTTATTGATTTTGAAAATTTGACGCATTATGTTGAATTGTTCAAAGGTGACGTGTTCTTTTCTTGCTTAGGGACCACATTAAAGCAAGCGGGTAGTGTGGCTGCACAACGTAAAGTTGATTTTGAATACCAATTTATTTGCGCGCAAATGGCGGCCAATAACGCTGTTCCGCATTATTGTTTGGTATCGTCAAGTGGCGCAAATGCACATAGTATGAGCCGTTACCTAAAAATAAAAGGGGAGCTTGAGCAGCAGGTAAAGCAGCTTGGCTTTGCACGCTTGAGTATTTTGCAACCGTCTTTATTAGTCGGCGAGCGTTCAGAGCTTAGAATTGCAGAAAAGCTCGGTGAGGTGGTACTTCCACTGCTGACGCGTTTTGGCATCCTCAAACGGTATAGACCCATTACCGGTGAGCAAGTAGCTAATAAATTGCTGAGGGTAAGCATAGAGCAGCAACAAGCAACGGGTTACTATGTGCTGGACGAGCTATTTGAATAACTGAGTGATTAGCGCCATAAAGCAGGTTCGTCTATGGCGTTATATTTATTATTCTACGTCTGTTTTTGCTGATAATTGCTGTTCAAGTATCGCTACTTTTGCTTCTAATTCAGTTAGCTTTTCACGGGTGCGGATCAGCACTTGGCTTTGAATATCAAACTCTTCACGGCTTACAAAGTCCATTTCGGCAAGCTTATTTTGTAACACTTGCTTGGTTTTACCTTCAAGTGTGTCAGCCAGGTTTTTTACGCCTTGTGGCATGTTATTAGTGATCTGTTTCGCAATTTCTTCAAGTTTTGCTGGGTTAATCATAGTCGTCCCTTGCCTGTTGCCTAAAATGATAATAACTAATATTACCTTATTGGCTAGGCGTATTGTAGTGATTACGTTAAAATTGCCCGTCTTTTTGCAATCAGCTGGTCGTTATGAAACTCAATCCTAAACAAGATGAAGCGGTAAAGTACATTAGTGGTCCTTGCTTAGTATTAGCCGGCGCAGGCTCGGGTAAAACACGAGTTATCACCAACAAAATTGCGTACTTAGTACAGAAATGTGAGTATCAAGCGCGTAATATTGCGGCGGTTACCTTTACCAATAAAGCGGCTAAAGAAATGCGCGAGCGGGTTTTGCAAACCTTAGGCAAACAAGAGTCTAAAGGCTTATGGGTGTCTACCTTTCATACGCTTGGGCTTGAAATCATCAAAAAAGAGTTAAAAACACTGGGTTTTAAGCCTGGTTTTTCGCTGTTTGACGACCAAGATACGAATCAATTACTTGCTGATTTAACCGAAGACGAGCTTAAAAAAGACAAAGACCTATTGAACCTGCTAAAAATGCAAATTGGTAGCTGGAAGAATGAACTCATTTTACCAGAGCGAGCTATTGGTGAAGCACGCGATGCACAAAAGTCTTTATTTGCGCAGCTTTATGCGCGCTATCAAAATCAATTAAGAGCGTATAACGCGCTGGATTTTGATGATTTAATTATGATCCCCACACTGCTTTTAAGCAGTAATGCTACATCACGTGAGCGTTGGCAACAGCGTTTTCGCTATTTATTAGTAGATGAATATCAAGATACCAATACCAGCCAATATCAATTAGTGAAATTACTAGTAGGCGAACGAGCACGCTTTACTGTGGTGGGAGATGACGATCAGTCAATTTACTCTTGGCGTGGTGCTCGTCCACAAAACTTGGTGTTATTAAGTAAAGATTACCCTGGGCTTCGATTAATAAAACTAGAACAAAACTACCGTAGTGCTGGGCGCATTCTTAAAGCAGCCAATATCTTAATTGCAAATAACCCCCATGAGTTTGAAAAAAAGCTGTTTAGTGAGTTGGGCTATGGTGAGCAAATTAAAGTCATTGGTTGTCGCGATGAAGAACATGAATCAGAACGTGTGGTTGCAGAGATTATTTCTCATAAATTTATGAAACGTACCAGCTATAAAGATTACGCTATTTTGTACCGAGGTAACCACCAAGCGCGTGGTTTTGAAAAGTCGTTAATGAGTAACCGTATCCCGTATAAAATTAGTGGCGGGATGTCGTTTTTTTCACGTTCTGAAATTAAAGATATCATGGCTTACTTGCGTCTATTGGTGAATCAAGATGATGACAATGCTTTTTTAAGAATTGTGAATACGCCACGTCGTGAAATAGGTACGGTCACGCTTGAAAAGCTCGGCACCTTAGCTAATGAAAAACACCAAAGCTTGTTTGCGACCTGCTTTGATAATGACTTAGGGTATAGATTAAAAGGCCGTGGTTTAAATGCATTATCAGGGTTTGCTAGGTGGGTGGTTGAGCTTTCAGATAACGCAGTGCGCAGTGATACACTGGAGGCGGTTAAAGATTTAGTGCGTAATATTAATTACGAAGCTTACTTGTATGAATCATCGCCAAGTGCCAAAGCCGCCGAAATGCGGATGAAAAATGTCTCGGAGCTGTATCGCTGGATAACAGACATGTTAACAGGTGATGCCGATAATCCGCCAATGACACTGGCTGAAGTGGTTAGTAAGTTGACCCTGCGCGATATGCTTGAGCGAAACGAAGAAGAAGATGAAGCTGATGCCGTGCAATTACTTACGCTGCATGCCTCAAAAGGGCTCGAGTATCCCTATGTATTTATGGTGGGTATGGAAGAAGGATTGTTACCACACCAAGTAAGCATTGACGAAGATAATGTGGATGAAGAACGCCGCCTTGCGTATGTAGGAATCACCCGCGCGCAACAAGAGCTCACCTTAACCTATGCTAAAATCCGTCGTCAGTTTGGTGAAACATCACAAACGGAACTCAGTCGGTTTGTGCAAGAGTTACCGCAAGATGACTTAGCCTTTGAAAACAAAAAAGCGCCTAACACCCAAGCTGAACGGATGGAAAAAGGCCAAGCGCGGGTTGCCAACTTAAGAGCAATGCTTAAAAAGCCACAATAAGGTGTGTTTAGCGCTATTTTAATTCTGAGTTTTTAAGTGTAGCTGGTATAGCGCTGGTTAGTGGGTGCTGTTTAGCAACGAATAGGTTTATGCCGTGTTTATCTAAAAGAGCTCTAAAGTTTAATATTGATGGGCCTTTAGCTATCACTTTTATCTGTTTAAGCTTAGTAATAGCCAACACCCCCTGCAACTGTAAATCGTAGCTTTCTTGTTGTAATACTCGTTTACTGAAGGTGGAGCTAAGCAGTAAATAATCACACTCTATTTCAGTCAGCAAATTAAGCTCGCATTTGTCTTTTGCGAAATTGTTCAAGCCAATCGAGTAACCGTTCTTTTTAAGTTGTTTTAAGTTCTCTAATTGCTGTGCGCTGGCATAACGCAGCTCCTGCTCATCAAATAATAAGCAAAGCTGGTCACTGTTTACCGGTTGTTTTAGTGTCGCTTTTAGTAAAGAAAATTCATGCTCTTCTAACAGTAAACTGGAGCAAGGCAATAGCGCAACGGCTATCTCTGCATTTTGTGCTTGTTGATAAGCTTGTTGGATGAGTTGTAGTTCAACTTTGGTATGTTGTTCTTTATCATTCGCAAATTTCTTTAAAATATCAAAACTGGTAAAGCCAAGGACTGGGTGTTCACCAAAAGCCTCAAATAACGATGCACACTGATAATGCTCATCTAAGGTGATAATATCTGAACTACGAAACGTCATAGGTAATACATCAAGATGATGCAATGTTTGTGACTCGTGTTGCAACATAGGCTCAGTGAGCAGTGGGTGAAATAACTCGAAGCGGTTTTTTCCTGAATTCTTAGCATAATACATAGCTGCATCGGCGTCGCGAATGATTTCATCGGTATGTTTATAGCTTTGCTTTGAGTAGGTAATCCCAATACTGGCACCACTTTGTACACACACACCTTTAGTACAAAATGGCTTTTGCATAATTTTAATTATGCGATTGGCAACATCTTCTGCCTGGTTTGGCTCAGTCAGGTGGGTCAGTAATACTACAAACTCATCTCCGCCTAAACGCGCTAATAAGTCATGTTCACGAATACATTGTGAGAATAATTTGCTAACACTAATTAAAAACTCATCACCGGCATGATGCCCGAGTTGATCATTAATATCTTTAAACTTATCAAGATCAATAAACAGCACTGCAAAGTGTTCATCGCTATGGCGTTGATAATACTGTAGGGTTTTTTCTAATTGAGTTAAAAATAAATTCCGATTTGGTAAGCCAGTTAATGAGTCGTGATGAGCATCGTGATAAAGCTGTTGTTCTATTTTTTTACGCTCATCAATTTGCATTTGCAAATGTAAATTTGCTTGGCTTAATTCTTTAGTTTTTTCATCAACCCGTGAAGCAAGCTCTTGGTGGCTCTTTTTTAGCGCCTGTGAAGCTAATTTTGTTTGTAACACCGTGGCAATTTGATGCGATACAAAGGTGATCAGTTCTGCATCATCGTGTGTGAAAAGGTGTTCATTATTATAAGCCTGGCAAACAATTAAACCTATAACCCCTTGCGAGGTTTTTAGCGGAGCACCTAGCCAGCTGGTGGCTCTCTTCGATTCATCAATTGGTTTCTCACGCTCTACAATGCCGCTATTTAATAACTCTTGCGCTCTTTGCGGGTGAATTATTTGTGTTTCTTCGGTGCTGATCACCAGTTCGCTATAACCCTTTGCAAAACGCCTTGGTTGGGTGCTGCCTTGAAATTCATCAACACTGTAAGGAAAGCTGATCCAACCCGATTCTTTATCATAGAAGGCAATATAAAGGTTTTTCGCGTAAGTAATGGTTTTTATTATTTCGTGTATTTGAAAATAAGCATCATCTAAGTTTTTAGCTTGAGTTGTTAGCTCTGAAATTTTAAATAATATCTGCTGGCGTTGCAAGGCACTTTTTCGCTGTTGTATTTCAATGTTTAATGCGTCATTACTTTGCGTTAATGCCCGGGTTCTTAGTTTTACTTCTGATTCGAGTAACTCTCGTTTTTTAACCCGTTCAATTGCGGTGGCTAAATAGAGTGACATGGCTTCAAGCAGGTTGATTTGTTGCGAACTATAACCTTGTTGTGTGTCGTAACTTTGCGCGGCTAACACGCCAATTATGTTTTTTTCTTGGTAAACGGGGACGCCTACCCAATGTTCTGCAGGTGTACCTAATGCTCTAAATAAGCCTTGTTGGGCAGCATCATGCATTTGCTGTTTGGTAAAGTAAGTGGTTTTTCCTTGCTTGAAAACGTAACCCGTTGCGCCTTCTTCAAAATTATTATCTCGATTAAGTGCCACCGCAATACCATCTTTTTCATCAGAGAAATAAGACAATTCCAACTGTTGCGATTGGGGGTCAACCAATACCACATAAAAGCTTTTACTCGGAACATACTTTTGTAAAATGTCATGAATAGCAGGGTAGAGTAAGGTTAATTCGGCAACAGTACTTGCCTGCTCTGATAATTGTATCAGAGCATTGTGGAGGTGGTAGGCATGTTTGTACTTCTTTAATAGTGCTTTTAGTCGTTTATTTTGGCGCACTACGCTATTAGGTACAGTGAGTTTATCTTCCAATGATGTTTAACCAGTTATAATTTTTTTGTATAGTTATTAATCATTATAGTTCCACTTTTAACATTTTGCGTCAAGTAGATATTTTTCTTAATTATGTAGCTAAAACTCATGAATTAGAAACAAAAAAGGCTTACTAAAACGTAAACCTTTTATTTAAAGCATTTTGACTTGGCTAATTTTAGTTAGCGGTCATGAAATCGATTGCTGCGCTTATTTCATCATCAGAACAATCCATACACGTTCCACGCGGTGGCATGGCATTAAAGCCATTGATCGCATGATCTAATAAGGTGTCTTTTCCTTTAGCGATACGAGGAGCCCAATCGTCAGCTGATTTAGGAGCGCCTAAAGCACCTGTGCCGTGACAAGCAAAACAGGCTGCTTGATATACTTGCTCGCCTGAACGAGGACCTGTTGGTGCAGCAACCGCTACTTTCTCACCTTCAAGGTAAACAGCACCAATAGGCGCTAAACGTTTTTTAATTGCATCTTCAGTCATAGAGTTATCATATGGCTGTGCGTATGCGGTGGTTGCTAGCACAAGTAATGCTGCAGCTGATAGTTTTTTCATTTTGCCTTGCCCACTTCAATTTGAACGTGATCAATCACGATTTTAAATGACGGAATTTAGAACAATTATAACTCCACTCAGTGATTTATAAAATGCTCAGAGTCGATTTTATTTATAAATACGACTAATGATTGTCCTAACTCAATAAATTACCAAGATAAAACGGGATCATTAGGCATATAAATGCGATCAGAACCCTTACGACTAACTCATAGCCAATACGTTACGTACTAGTTTTTCGATTCCTACATCGGCATCCATAATTGATTGTGCCAACATATAAGCAGGCGTTGTAACTAGCTTATTGTTTTTATCAATAACAATATCATCCACTTTACACTCAATATGCTCAGCGCCTAATGAAGTTAAAACATCGGCTGTGTCGCTATCATTACCAATAGTGATTTGTGGTTTATTATAAATGAATGGTAATAAAGCGGGTGCAATACACATATAGCCGGTGGCTTTGTTTGCTTTTGCAAATGCTTTACAAGCGCTCAGTACCTCGTCATTTACTTTTGCGTTAGTGCCATTAATAGCAAAGTCAGATAAGTTTTTAGCTACACCAAAGCCGCCAGGGATAATTAAAGCGTCAAATTGTGTAACGTCTAATTCTGTTAGTGATTTAATGTTACCACGGGTAATACGAGCCGATTCTACTAATACATTACGCGGCTCTGCCATTTCCTCACCAGTAATGTGATTAAGGGTATGGTGCTGCGTAATATCGGGTGCAAAACACTGATACTGAGCATTATTTTTTTCAATGTGTAATAAAGTCAATACTACTTCATTAATTTCACTGCCATCAAATACGCCACAACCCGCTAAAATTACCGCTACATTTTTCATATTATTTTGCTCCATAGAAGTCACTTTAATAAAGTTTAACACGACGAATCAGTCGATTTAAAAATTTATTTGCTGGTTTTTTAGCCGCAAAGTAAGTTGTTATGCGCTATATGCCATTTGATAACTAGTAAGGGTGAAAAAAATTATAAAGGATCGCTATGATCTTTGATCCATTATGCTAGAATGCTCATCCAGTTATTTAAATGGACGTAAATAATCAAAGTGGGTTACAACACCAGTAACGGTTTAAATGCCTTTTCCACATTGATAAAAAAATAATAAAAAAGAACCTCGAATTATCTTTTTTTAAATAAAACAATAAACTACAAACTAATCTAAGCATTTTACTATGTTTCGGATGAATCGTTCGTGGGTGTTATCTACATAGTTATCCACAAGTTGCTAAAAATGTAGCGCCCTTAATCACATTAATTCACAGTCGTTTTATTTACTGCCTTATGGCATGCTTACACTCATATTACTTTTTTGTATTTAGGATCCAATTTTACCATGGCTCAGATCCCCGAAAACCCGCTTGTTCTTGTTGATGGCTCTTCATATTTGTTTCGTGCTTATCATTCGCCACCTCATTTAACTAATTCTAAAGGTGAAGCCACCGGCGCTATTTATGGCGTGGTAAACATGCTGAAAAGTTTGATCAAACAATACGATCCCTCACATATGGTGGTGGTATTTGATGCTAAAGGTAAAACTTTTAGAAATGACATGTACAGCGAATATAAAGCGAATCGTCCACCAATGCCTGATGATCTGCGTACCCAAATAGCGCCGCTGCACAGCATTATCAAAGCGATGGGTTTTCCATTAATTAGTATTGAAGGTGTGGAAGCTGATGACGTGATTGGTACATTTGCACGTATTGCTTCTGAGCAACAACGCCATGTACTGGTATCAACTGGTGATAAAGATATGGCGCAGTTGGTTAATGAGCATGTCACTTTGATCAATACCATGACTGATAGTATTTCAGATCCCGACACTGTGGTTGAAAAGTTTGGTGTTGGGCCTGAACTTATTATCGATTATTTAGCTTTAATGGGCGATAAAGTAGATAATATTCCTGGCGTTGAAGGGTGTGGGCCTAAAACAGCGGTTAAATGGTTACAAAAGTACGGATCGCTTCAAGGCGTAATTGATAATGCTGCTGATATTAAAGGTAAAATAGGTGAAAAGCTTGCAAAAGCGATTGATCATTTACCGTTAAGCTATGAGCTTGCCACGATTAAATGTGATGTGGAAGTTGAATCTGATCTTGATACTTTTAAATTGCAAACACCTAATAAAGACGAATTAATTGCCTTATACGGTGAGTGCGAATTCCGTCGCTGGTTAGCTGAATTACTAGACAATCCAAAAGATGCTGACACACATTTAGCAGTTCCAACCCAAGAGAATGAGTTGCCAAAAGTTGAAGATGCGCACTATGAAACGATTTTAACTGAGGCCCAATTTAATACATTGATAGAGCAGCTCAATGAAGCTGAGCTATTTGCTTTTGATACTGAAACAACCAGTTTAGAGTATATGAAAGCGCAGTTGGTAGGGATGAGTTTCGCAGTAAAAGCAGGGGAAGCCGCCTACTTACCGGTTGCACATGATTACCCAGGCGCACCTGAGCAGCTTAGCCTTGAATTTGTGATGCAAAAGCTTGGGCCAATATTAGCTGACGAAAATAAAGCTAAAGTTGGTCAAAATTTAAAATACGATAAAAGTGTGCTTGCCAATGCTGGCTATGAATTAAATGGTATTAAGTTTGATACTATGTTGGAGTCTTATGTTTTTAACAGCGTAGGTACTCGTCATGATATGGACTCATTAGCACTTAAATATTTAGGCCACAAAAATATTAGCTTTGAAGACATTGCTGGTAAAGGTAAAAAGCAGCTCACGTTTAATCAAATCGAGCTTGAAAAAGCGGCGCCATATGCCGCAGAAGATGCCGATATTACGCTTCGTTTACACCAAGTATTGTGGCCGAAACTTGAGGCTGATGAAAAACTTAAATCGGTGTTTGAAGATATAGAAATGCCACTGGTCAGCGTTATTTCTGACATTGAGCGCACCGGTGTTGCTATCGACAGCAATATGTTAGCAGCGCATAGCCAACGCTTAGGTGAACGATTACTTGAGCTTGAAAAAGAGGCGTTTGAAATTGCAGGCGAACCGTTTAACTTAAGCTCGCCAAAGCAATTACAAGTACTGTTATTTGAAAAGCTAGAATTGCCCGTTATCAAAAAAACCCCCAAAGGCGCGCCTTCAACAGCAGAAGAAGTACTGCAAGAGTTAGCGCATGATTACCCATTACCTAAAGTGATTATTGAGCATCGCGGTTTATCTAAGCTTAAATCAACTTATACTGATAAATTACCACTGATCGTGAATGAGCAAACCAAGCGTGTGCATACTTCTTATCATCAAGCGGTAACAGCAACGGGTCGATTAAGTTCAAGCGATCCTAACCTACAAAATATTCCTATTCGTTCAGAAGAAGGGCGCCGTATTCGTGAAGCCTTTATTGCTGCTGATGGATATAAAATTGTGGCGGCCGATTACAGCCAAATAGAGCTGCGTATTATGGCGCATCTTTCACAAGATAAAGGGTTGCTCAATGCCTTTGCAAATGGCTTAGATGTGCATAGCGCTACAGCTGCTGAGGTATTTGGAGTTGAGCTTGAAGAGGTTACATCTGATATGCGCCGTAAAGCTAAAGCCGTTAACTTTGGCTTAATTTATGGCATGTCGGCATTTGGTCTGGCACGTCAACTTGATGTACCACGCCATGAAGCGCAGCATTATATTGATAAATATTTTGAGCGTTTCCCAGGTGTTTTAGAATACATGGAAACGACCCGTGAAAAAGCAGCAGAAAATGGTTACGTAGAAACTATTTTTGGCCGCCGTTTACATTTACCAGAAATAAATGCCCGCAATGGAGCACGCCGCAAAGGCGCTGAGCGCGCAGCAATTAATGCCCCTATGCAAGGCACTGCTGCCGATATTATTAAAAAAGCCATGTTAACAGTACATGCATGGGTTAACCAGCAAGCGCCTAATACGGTTAAGCTACTTATGCAGGTACACGATGAATTGGTATTTGAGATTAAAACAGAGTGCACTGAGCAATACACTCAGCAAATTTGTGAGCTGATGTCACAAGCGGCGCAGTTAGATGTACCACTTATAGTTGAAGCTGACGAAGGTGATAACTGGGAACAAGCGCACTAATTTGGTATGCCAAGGATGCCTTGTCTTAGGTAAACACAAAAGTTAAAAAGAATTATTTAAAAGCGCCAATAGGCGCTTTTCTTTTAGCTTGTAGGTTAAAAAAAAGTTAATTTAAACAGCAGTTTGTATTAAATCGTTAGAGGTTCGTCAATTCGCTTCGAATATCGATAATATGCTTGTATTTTTACGCTTGCTTTTGGTAAAGTGCCGCCCGTCCTCATCCTGTAGGACATCCTGTTGATGATGCATCGTAAGATGCAACGTATTGATAGCTTCTCCCCAGTTTGCTATATTGGCCTATCATATATTTGATGGGCCGTTTTTTTATAGCTTTACTCCTAAGCGTTAAATTTATTCTCTAATTGCACTTAGCGTTTCAAGTGATACCATCAGTTTACTGGGCGTTTTCTTTTTACCTCAGCGTATTAGTGATTTTCAATTTGACTGATCAAAGTATTATTTTTTCGGGTATAAATCTTTTATTTTAGGAGTGCATTATGTTTAAAACGTTAGCTGTAGCAGGTTTATCTTTATCATGTTTACTAGTTTCAGGTGTTGCATCGGCAAACTGGCAGTTACTCAACGATAAAAGCCAATTAAGTTTTGTCTCAATTAAAAAAAATAGCATTGCTGAGGCAAGCCATTTTACTCAGTTATCAGGGCAATTGAGTGAGCAAGGTCAGTTTAGCGTAAATGTTGATTTAACCTCAGCTGAAACGTTTATTCCTATTCGTAACGAGCGCCTAAGCAAAATTTTGTTTGAATCTGACACTTTTGCAAATGCAGTATTAACCGCTGACTTATCTGATAAATTGTCACTTATTAAGCAGCCTGGGCAGTACGTATTAAAAGGTGTTAGCGCCGAGCTAGACTTTCACGGTCATAAAAAGCCACTTGCAGTTGATGTACTTGTTAGTAGTGCGGAAAACGGGGATTTAAGCGTAGCATCATTCACGCCTATTATTATTAATAGCGATGACTTTAAAGTCACCGAAGGGATAATGCAGTTACAAAAACTAGCCGGCTTACCTTCGATTGCTACTGCAGTACCGGTTACTTTTGCACTGACCTTTAAAAAACAGTGATTTCACTTAACGAACTTAGTAAGCAACTAAGCGAGCCAAGTAAACCTTTTGAACAATGGCAGCCTGCTCATTGCGGGCAATTGCCACTGCTGATTGACGAGCAAGGTAAATGGTTTTATGCGGGTAGTGAAATTACCCGCCAAGCCATGATAAAGCTGTTTGCTAGTGTGTTGTGCCGCGAAGATGGACAGTTTTATTTAAAAACGCCAGTAGAGAAAATTGCGATTGAGGTTAAGGATGCGCCATTTATTATTGTAAGTTGGCATCGTGAGTCGACATCTGACGGCGATGTTATTTGTTGTATTGATAATCTACAGCGTACCTGGTTATTAAGTCATGCAGAACCACTTTATATCGATGACTACAAAGGCGGCGCAGTGCCTTATATGCAATTACCCCATGGCTGTTTTGCACGAATTGCCAGAAATGTGTTTTATCAGTGGGCTGAAATAGCCGAAGCAGATGAGCTCGGCTATTTTATTACTTCCGCGAATGAGCGGTTTTATTTAGGGTAATTACTCTGCGTCGGCGGGTGGAATTGCTACGATAGGGCCTAAGTACCACTCATCTAACTTTTTAGCGACTTCTGGTAAACCAGTGCCTTTAAGCGATGAAAAGGCATGAACTGTTATATCGCCATCTAATTCACTCAATTCACGACGAACACTAAGTACCTGTGATTTACGTGGACCTTGCTTTAACTTATCAGCTTTAGTTAATAATGCTAATACTGGAATTTCACTACCTACAGCCCAATTAATTAAATCGCGGTCTAAATCTTTCAATGGGTGACGAATATCCATTAATACCACAATGCCTTTTAAGCTTTGACGCTTTTGTAGGTATTCGCCTAACGATTTTTGCCATTTCTTTTTCATTTCAATAGGCACTTTGGCAAAGCCATAACCTGGTAAGTCAATTAGGCGCATGTCATCTACATCGGCAAGTTCAAACGTGTTGATCAGCTGAGTACGACCCGGTGTTTTACTAGTGCGGGCCAATTTTTGATCGGTTAGAGCATTAAGCGCACTTGACTTACCTGCATTAGAGCGACCGGCAAACGCGACTTCAATTCCCGTATCAGCAGGTAATTTAGTGATGTCTGGCGCGCTTGTAACAAAAGACGCAGTGTTATACTTGATACGAGATTTGAGCACAGGCTCTCCTAAAACTTAAAAAAATAACATTGGGTAAACCAAATTCACCCGTGGCGCGTATTTTATACTATAAAGTAGCTATTAAAAAGTGTATTTGAGCATGTAAAATCATTGCTGATGGTACATTTTAACTGGCTTGGCGATTAATTTTACTCAAAACCCTATAATTTATAGGTTTAATGTGTGTAGAAAACGTGCCAGAGAATTTAATATCGTGTAGAATATAAAAATCACAACATCCATATTGTAGATGATACAGGGTCGGAAACAGAGAATTCACCATGAAAAAAATAGCACTATCTTTAACTATATTGCTTGGTGCGTTGTCAGCAAGCAACGCAACAGCATTTGATGGCGATGTAAACGCAGGTAAAGAAAAATCAGCAACGTGTGCGGCTTGTCACGGCCCAGACGGTAATGCGCCGGTTAACATCTACCCAAAAATTGCAGGCCAACACGCAGATTACATATACAAGCAACTTACTGAATTTAAATTAGGTATGACCTCAGGCGGTAAAGAAGGTCGTATGAATCCAGTAATGAGCGGTATGGCAATGCCATTGAGCGATCAAGATATGAAAGACTTGTCTGCTTACTTTGCTTCTTTGAATATGTCAGAAGGTGCTACACCTAAAGATGTTCAAGAAACAGGCGCCATGTTATACAAAGCGGGTGACGCTGAACGCGGAATTCCATCATGTGCGGCTTGTCATGGTCCTCGTGGTAATGGATCTTCATTAGCTAAATTCCCAAAAATTTCTTTTCAACATCCAGAATACATCAAGTCACAACTTGAACAGTTCAGAGATGGTACTCGTAATAACGACCTAAACGGTGTTATGCAAGACATTGCTAAGAAACTAACTGATAAAGACATTGAAACATTATCTAAATACCTTGGTGGTCTACACTAAAGTCGTATTTATTTAGATATTGTTAACATAATACAATGTTAATTAGAAAAAAAGCAGCTTCAGCTGCTTTTTTTGTTTCTGCTATGACCGATAAAGCCCCCTCACTTGTAAGACATTGACCATGCTTTGGTGTAAGAAAATTCTCATTTTATTTTTTTTATTTAAGTTAACCTGCTGTAATTTATATATTTTAGCCTTTTTCCTTATGTTTAGCTTAAGAAAAAAGATATAAATTAGTTGTAACAAAATTATTAACGAGTAAATTAACCCCTGTCGCAACAACAATAACAAATAGGAAAACGTTATAAGGATAGTAGCGCGGCACGACTAAATAGCACATTGAGAGTGCTACTAAAGGAAATAACAATAAAGTGTCAGGAAAGACCGAAAATAATAAAAAAACGCATGGAAGTTTAATAATAAAAACAAAATGGAATGCTACACGGAAGATAAATAATAAAAATACGGATAGATAAATAATAATAAAAATAATAAAGACTAAAAAGTCGAAGGGAGAAGTGTCCATATAATGGCGCTCAGATTAGCAGGCGGTAGAGATGTTTTCTCTACCGCCTTTTTATTTGTCCTGTTACAATACCCCCCGTTTAAAAAAAGCATCTAAATATGCTTTGGCGTATATAGAGAAGCCCAACCTCTAAAACGCAAACCGAATTCTTCTGGCTAGGCCAGCATCGCGATGCCCATTGAGTTGCGCCTCGCTCAAAACCTCTTAAGTGAGACGATCAAGATATGAGTAGAAAGAAAAAGTCACGTAAAATTCCATCAAATGGGCCAGTTCGTTTAAGCCAAGATAAGCTTAAAGAGATGCGCGCATTGAAAGAGCAACGTGTAAAGAAAACCAAAGGCGCTAAGCCAGGTTCACGTAATGCACCTGATGCATTGAGTAATGACACTCAAAAAACAGGTTCGGCTGCTAAAGACAAGCGTGTTGGTAGTAAAAAAGCAGTACCATTAGTTGCCCCAGCCGCTGAACCAAAAGTCGAAATGAAACGTAATCTTAAACCTGTAGCAGAGCTTAAAAAGGCGATTGAGCCTGAGTTAACGCCTGAGCAAGAGCTAGAAGCGCTTGAAAACGATGAGCGCTTGCTTAAATTAGTTGAGCGTCATGAGCAAGGTGAAATGCTAACGGGTAAAGATGCAAAATACTTTAATAGCCGTATAGCGCGTCACCAAGTACTGTGTAAGTTATTAGGCATTGAAGATGAAGAAGAGTTTGAAGATGACTTCAGTGATGAAGAAAGCAATTCAGATTTTGATCAATACCTATCAAACGATCTAGCTAATGAATGGCTAGATGACGACGAAGATAAGTAATAAGGATACATAATGAGTACAGCAGTGATCTTAGCCTTAGTTGTAGGTGCTGCTATTATAGCGGGCTTAGCATTTTATGCGGGTCAGTTGCTCTACAAGCTAAATGTGCAAAAAAAGCTAATTAGCAAACAGCAGGCAGAGCAACAGCAAAAGCTTAAGCAGTCGCGTTTAAAACGTAATGCAAAGCTAGCCGATAGTATTCATTTAATTGCACGTGCGATGAACGAAAAGCAGTGTGATTACTCTGAGGGCTGTTTACGTATTTGGGTGCTGATGTCGCAATATAGTTTTGATACTGAGCGCGACTTAACAACTGCGTACCCAGGCATTTATAAAATGTACGATGTGGTAAAAGAAATGCCAACTCACGATTCGCGAAAAAAATACGCTAAAAAAGAGATTTTTAAGCAAGATACCGCTCGTTGGCGTGCGGAAGAATCACTGAGTGACGAAATTAAAGCCGACTGTGAAAAAATCATTATTGAGTTTAAAGCAGCACAAGGCAGCGAAAACGTAGTTTTTAATTAATTTTACAGCATAAAAAAGCAGACCTAGGTCTGCTTTTTTTATGCGCGCTAGTTTTAAATTATATAACCCGTGAAAAGCGCGTCGCATTCAGTTGTTTTTGTAAATGCGCATCAAAACACATACAAATAATACGAATAAATAAATTCCCTTTTGGCGTCACCTTAATGATGTCATCTTCTATTGTTACCATCTCATCGGCAATTAATGGTGCTAGCGCCTCTAAGGCATCTTTAAAGTAATCGCTAAAGTCTATCTTATGTTGGTTAGCAAATTGGCCCATATCAAGCTCAAACTGGCAAATAAGCTGCTTAATTGCATCCGCACGAATAAGGTCATCTAGTGTTAAATGCATCCCTTTATTAATGGCACTTCCTGCTTGCTCGTCGACTGCTTGGTAATAGTGTTTTAGCTCTTTTTTATTTTGTAATATGGCCGTACCTATTTGCGAAATAGACGAGACCCCTAAGCCGAGTAAATCACATTCTCCATGGGTAGTGTAACCTTGAAAGTTACGATGCAGTTGGCCGCTATTTTGAGCAATGGCCAATTCATTATCAACTTTTGCAAAGTGGTCCATACCTATAAACTGATAGCCCGCTTGGGTCATTTGCTCTAGGGTATTTTTGAACATAGTGAGCTTATTATGGGCACTAGGTAAATCAGCATCTTTTATTTTACGTTGAGCGGCAAAGCGCTCAGGTAAATGAGCATAGTTAAATACTGAAACACGGTCGGGGTCTAAGGCAATCAGTTGCTCAATAGTTTGCTGAAAGCTTTCAGGTGTTTGCAGTGGCAGCCCATAAATCATATCTGCATTAATTGATTTAAAACCCAATTGTTTTGCTTGGGTAATTAACTGCTTTACCTCATCAACATGTTGAGGGCGGTTAACAGCTAGCTGAACCTGATCATTAAAGTCTTGAATACCAAACGACACACGATTAAATCCCATTTCGCTTAAGTCAATCAGCATATTGTCAGCCAGTGAGCGAGGGTCTATTTCTATACCGCGCTCACAGGTATCGCTAAAGTTAAAGTGTTGCTCTAGTAGCTTTACTAAGCGAGTTATTTGGGCTGCGGTTAAAAAGGTTGGAGTACCGCCACCTAAATGTAATTGTTCGACCCGATAGTCTTGAAATAGCGGCGCTTGTGCCGCGATTTCTTTAGCTAAAAAATCTAAGTAGGTATCGGCTTTAGATTGATGGCGAGTAATAACTTTATTACAGCCACAGTAATAGCAAAGCTGGCTACAAAAAGGGATGTGAATATACAAAGACAAAGCACGGGTTTGCGATGATTCAATAGCACTGATCAAATCTTGTTGCTGGTAGCCGTCAGCTAATGAAAGTGCTGTCGGGTAAGACGTGTAACGCGGGCCCGATACATTGTATTTGTTTATTAAAGTTTGATCCCATTGAGGAAGTTTAATCATCACGCGCACCTTATCTTTTAAGTTGCTGCGTATTGTAAAAAAGGAAAGGGGAGGAGGTTTTGATCTACAACAAAAAAAGGTGCCGCAGCACCTTTTTAGTATGTAACGCAGCTGCGTTACATAATGGCGTCTTTTAAATACTGAAATAGCTCTTTGTAGCCTTTGGCTGGTTTTTCTGCTTTTACTTCTTTAGCCGCATTTCGCACCATTTGGCGCATTTTTTGGCGCTCAAGAGCAGGGTATTGCTCAATGGTTTCGTTGATCAAGTCATCGCCTTGCTCAATTAAATCACTGCGCAGCTGCTCAATTTTTTTGATCATAACCTCTGCTTGGTTATTTTTATTAAGCATTACATCAATGATCGCTTTAATATCTTCAATGTTTTCTACGGTACGAAGCGTTTTTGCAATGTAATTTAAGTGGCGGCGGTAGGCATCACTTTTGTTACTAATTTTATCGGCAACTACCATTGCTTCTTTTAAGTCATCATTGAGCGGCAAGCGTTCGCGCTGCTTTTTACCCATTTTGGCAATTTCAGATCCTAACTGATGAAACTCTTGCGCTTCACGCTTAAGTTCACTTTTTGATACATATATAATTTCTTCTTCAATTTCAGCAGGCTTGCCTTTTTTCTTCGCCATGGGGTGCTCTTAAATAAAAATAACTTCATCTATTATACGCGATTCTTTTAGTGATTAATATTAGCTGATGTGGTGCAGTGAGTGTGTTAGCATTTAAATATAAAAAATGTGTGCAACATGGCCTTCAGGGCTCAGGACAGAATTTATGAAAAGCCAACACCAAGATCCAATTTATTCGCAAATTTCTCAAGTAAAAGACGCCGTTTCAGAAGTACTTGAACACGCTAAAAAGCTAGGCGCTACCGCTGCAGAAGCTGCTATGTCGAGCACTTCAGGACTATCGGTAAGTACGCGCATGGGCGAAGTAGAAACCATTGAGTTTAACCAAGACGGTGGTTTAGGCATTAGTGTGTATGTTGGTAATAACAAAGGCTCTGCTTCAACGGCTGATTTAAATCCAAAAACATTGCGCTCTGTGGTCGAAAAAGCCATAGATATTGCTAAATTCACCTCAGATGATCCGTGTAATGGTATTGCTGATAAAGAATTGCTTGAGTTTTCGCCTAAAGATTTAGACTTATTTCACCCTTGGGATGTAAGCCCTGAGCAAGGAATCGACTTATGTCATGCTGCAGAGCAAGCCGCATTAAATGCGGATGAGCGAATTGTGAACTCTGATGGTGCTAGCTTTTCTTCGCACCAAGGGCTGCGCGTGTATGGTAATAGTCATGGTTTAATCGCCGGTTATCCGCGTACACGTCATAGCATAAGCACTATGGTAATAGGCAAAGAGGGCGAGCATATGCAGCGCGACTCAGCCTATACGATTTCCCGCGATCAAGCAGGACTAAAAGACGCTGCAAGTGTTGGGCTTGAAGCAGCAGCAGAAACCCTAGCAAAACTAAACAGCCAAAAACTAGGTACTATGAAAGTACCGGTTATTTTTAGAGCCGATATTGCTAACTCATTATTTGGTCATTTAGTGTCAGCGATTGGTGGTGGCGCACTGTACCGTAAATCCAGCTTTTTACTGGACAGCTTAGGTACGCAAGTTTTTAGCAAAACCGTTAATATTTCAGAGCGCCCACACCTACTAAAAGGGTTAGCATCATCACCATTTGATAGTGAAGGGGTTAAAACCCTCGACAGAGAAATAATACACGGTGGTGAGTTGCAAACGTATTTACTAGCGAGCTACGCAGCGCGTAAAATGAATATGACGCCAACAGGTCATGCCGGTGGTATCCACAACTGGTTAGTTGAACAAACCCATCAGGATTTAGCCGCACTATTAAAAACCATGGGCACAGGTTTATTAGTCACTGAACTTATGGGGCAGGGTGTAAATACCGTGACCGGTGACTACTCTCGCGGTGCTGCGGGTTTTTGGGTTGAAAATGGTGAAATACAGTACCCAGTAAGTGAAATTACCATTGCTGGTAATTTAAAAGATATGTTTAAAGGTATTTCAGCCATTGGTGGCGATATAGAGCGACGTGGTGGTATTCAAACGGGCTCGGTACTGATTGAACAAATGCAAGTCGCGGGTGCTTAATACCGAACTGCAATAGTACTTAATTTAGCGAATTGGTATAACCCCACTTTGTTTGCTTAAATTAAGCTTAATTTAAGCAAACTTTCTTTTGATGTTTTTAAGGTGTGATATGGCTAAAGATAGATATGCGCCAAAACCATTAACCGACATTATGGCCGGGCTGAACAACCGTTTAGCAGCCTATGCGGGAAAAAGCCAAGCACTGGATACACAGCAACAGTTGTTACGCGATTTCTTAGGCCCTAAGCTAGGCGATAAATGCCGAGTAAGTAATTATCGTGATGGTACGCTGATGATCGAGGCTGTTTCTGCTCCTATTGCACTTCGACTTAACTATTTAAAAATGGATATGCAGTCTCATTTTAGAGCAGCTGGTATGGCAGAGCTTGGGCAAATAAAAATTACCGCCAATCCACAAGCAACTCAACGATTAAGCACCCGACCTAAAGCGGTTGATGGCAAACCAACGAACTCCCTTACAATGAGTGAACAAACGGCTGATTATTTAAATGCTATCGCCGATTCTGCGCCTCCGTCATTAAAAGAAAAGCTTCAGCGCTTGGCTTTGCACGGTAAAAATAAGCCCTAGCTAGCCCTCGCACTAGGGTCTGTTGACCTTTTAAGATTAAATTTGTAGCAGTCTGTTTGGTTTTAAGGCAAGGCAGAGCCTATGTGGTGTGGTTATTCCCCATAAATAGGCGATAACGCAGCATCAATACCAAACAGGCGCTGCCCGAAGGGTTCTGCCTAGGGGCGATTTACTCTTTGTTGCTCGGTTTTGACTTAGCCCACTAGGTTACAAACCTCGCGCCGCGATTAAACCGCTCCTAGTTTGAACAAATTTCAATCCACAAAGGTCAACAGACCCTAAACTCCTTTTCTCGCTCTGAAGAAGCGTAAAATACTTTGTTACATATTCGATTTTATTGTTATTTAAATCAGGTTTATGATGCTGGATCAGTGCCTTTATTTAAGGTGCTCGCAATACGTATTTTATTAAGTTACATGTATCCCATAAAGCTTAATGAAATGCGTATTTATATTAATTAATATACGGGATCCTTATGCAAAAAATAACCATAACTGCCGCTAGTATAGCACTGGCGTTAGGTTTAGTTGGCTGCGGTGAAAAGCCACAACAAATGAAAGCAGAAGCAACAACAGTGACTGCACCTGTTGCAACCCCAGGTGCGCTAGGTGTTGATTTACAAAATATGGATGAAAGTGTTCGTGCACAGGATGATTTTTATTATCATGTTAATGGTCAATGGTTAGCAAAAACCGAAATTCCAGGTGATAAGTCTAACTATGGATCCTTCTCTCAGTTATATGATGAATCACAAAAAGCAATGAAGACGGTACTTGAGCGCGCTGCGACTAATGCTGATGCAGAAGTGGGCAGTGATGAGTATAAGTTGGGGGCTTTTTATACCAGTTATATGGCCAAAAATGCGCGTGAAGAGCTTGGTATTACTCCGCTTAAAGAGTCATTGTCGGACATTGATAAAGTGACTAATAAAGCTGACTTAGTGACGTTAATGGCGCAGTTACAAGTAAAAGGCGGGGACTTACCGTTTGGTTGGTATGTAAATAATGATGCTAAAAACTCTAGTGAAAATGCTTTATATGCCTATCAAGCGGGACTTGGTTTACCTGACCGCGACTACTATTTAAAAGATGATGAAAAATTCACAAAAATTCGCGCGGCTTATCAAACGTATATCACCGATATTTTAGCTAAAGCTGGCGTTAATAATGCCGCTGATGCAGCCAAAGCGATATTAGCACTTGAAACGACACTTGCTGATGCACAGTGGAGCCGAGTGCAAAGCCGTGATGCAACTAAGTCATACAATAAAATGACGGTAGCTGAAGCTAACTCGCTAATGGGTGAGTTTGATTTAAATGCCTATTTCGAAGCAGTTGGCGTTGATGCTCAAGAGTTAATTGTGCGCCAACCAAGTTACTTTGAAAAATTTGCAGAGATTTTCAACAATACTGACTTAGCTGTTTGGCAAAACTATTTAAAATTCCATTTTGTTAGTAATTACGCGCAGCTACTTAATAAAGATTTAGTGGATTTGAAGTTTAATTTTTACAGCACCACGTTGCGTGGTGTTGAAGAGCAAGCACCACTTTGGAAGCAAGCCGTTGATGCATCAAACAGTGTACTGGGTGAAATTTTAGGTAAAGTCTACGTTAAAGAAAACTTCCCACCAGAAGCCAAAGCGCGTATGGAAGAGTTAGTTGATAACGTAATCAAAGGTTATTCAGTGGCAATTGAAAACCTTGAGTGGATGAGCCCTGAAACAAAAGTGGCGGCGCAAGAAAAACTCAATAAGTTTACCCCTAAAATTGGTTACCCAGATAAATGGAAAGATTACTCAGATTTAGCGATTAACCCTGATGAACTGGTTGGTAATTATATTCGCTACAGTGAATGGGCTTATGCGGATATGGTTGCTAAATTAGGTAAGCCAGTTGATCGCTCTGAGTGGCATATGACGCCACAAACAGTGAATGCTTACTACAATCCAGTGAATAACGAGATAGTATTCCCTGCAGCGATTCTGCAGCCTCCTTTCTTTAATTTAGAAGCTGATGATGCAGTTAACTATGGTGCTATTGGTGCGGTTATTGGCCATGAGTTAGGCCATGGCTTTGACGACCAAGGTGCAAAATACGACGGTGATGGCAATTTACGTAATTGGTGGAGCGAGTCAGACCTTAAGCAGTTTGAACAGCGAAGTGCTGCCTTAGTTGCACAGTATAATCAATATAAACCGTTTGAAGATGCCAGCGTTAATGGTGAGCTGACACTGGGTGAAAACATTGGTGATTTAGGCGGCTTAACCGTCGCTTATAAAGCGTATCAGCTATCGCTGGGTGATTCGAAAGCGCCCATTATTGAAGGCTATACGGGCGACCAACGCTTCTTTATGGGCTGGTCGCAAATTTGGCGTCGTAAATACCGTGATGAGGCGCTACGTAATCGTTTAATGACCGATTCACATTCACCGAGTCATTATCGCGTAATTGGTATTTTGTCGAACATGCCAGAATTTTACCAAGCGTTTGATGTTAAAGAGGGCGATAAAATGTATATCAAGCCTGAAGATCGCGTAAAAATTTGGTAATTTAAGCTAAAATTAGCTTAAACTAATCGCAAAATAAAAAGCCAGTGAGCATCATGTTCACTGGCTTTTTAGTTACTTATATACTTGATGATAAAACTAGCTATATTTCGTTTTTATGGCGCTGATTATCTCAACATTAGCAGCAGGAAAATCATAGTTATCAAGTTCGTCAATGCCTACCCATTCGCTTGGTTGCCCTTCTGCGCCATAAGCTTGACCGTTAAAGTTACTGACCACATGCACATTAAGTCGTACGCATTTATCGCCATAGTCATGCTCTATAGTGATAAGTTCGCTTGAACTATGAATAGTCAGCCCTACTTCTTCTAGCAGTTCACGTTTTAGGGCTTGAAACACACTTTCTCCGGCTTCAACTTTGCCACCAGGAAACTCCCATAACCCACCTTGATGTTGCTCATCTGCACGTTTACAAATAAACAAATTGTTATTTTTTTTAATTACACCCACAGCAACATTGATGATTACTTTAGTCATTACCTCTCCCTTAAATAGCATAAAAAAAGCGACGCAAGCGTCGCTTTTTATCTAACGTAACAAAGTGGTGTTATTTTAATTTACCACAACATTGTTTGTATTTTTGACCTGAACCACATGGACATGGATCGTTACGGCCAACTTTTGGCTCGCTACGCGCCATAACCTGAGCGCTTTGCGGTGCTTCACCACCTACGTGTTCTGCTTCTTCATGTTGATATTCGCGAGGGGCATTTTCACTTTTACGGTGTTGCTCTTCTACTTTTTCAACATCTTCTTCAGCGCGAACTTGCACTTTACTTAAAATACCGACCACATCGACTTTTAAGTTTTCTAGCATTTCAGAGAATAACTCAAACGACTCACGTTTGTATTCTTGCTTAGGATTCTTTTGTGCGTAACCACGTAAGTGAATACCTTGGCGTAAGTGATCCATTGCAGCAAGGTGGTCTTTCCAATGTTGGTCAAGACTTTGAAGCATAATGGCTTTTTCAAACTGACGAAGTACAGAATCGCCGACCATTTCTTCTTTTTGCTTGTAAGCTTGTTCAACCGCTTCTTCAATACGCTCACGAAGTTTTTCTTCGTACAGTTTATTGTCATCAGCTAACCACTGAGTAATTGGTAACTCAATTAGGAAATCTTGCTTTAAGCGCTCTTCAAGCCCTGGGACATCCCACATTTCAGCTAAGCTTTGTGGGGCAATGTATTGATCAATTACACCCGCGAGCACATCACCACGGATAGCGGTAATCGTTTCTGAAATATCACCTTCTTCAAGCAATTCGTTACGTTGAGAGTAAACAACACGACGTTGATCGTTTGCTACATCATCGTACTCAAGTAGCTGTTTACGCACATCAAAGTTACGTGCTTCTACTTTACGCTGGGCGTTTTCGATTGCGCGGTTAACCCATGGGTGTTCAATCGCTTCGCCACGTTGCATACCTAGTTTACGCATCATGTTGGTCATGCGCTCACCGGCAAAAATACGCATTAACGCATCATCCATCGATAGGTAGAAACGGCTTGAACCAGCATCACCTTGACGGCCAGAACGACCACGTAATTGGTTATCAATACGACGTGATTCATGACGCTCTGTACCAATAATGTGTAAACCGCCGGCATCAATTACTGCGTCATGGCGAATCTTCCATGCGGCTTTAATTTCGGCAATTTGTTCGTCAGTTGGGTTTTCAAGTTTTTCAACTTCACTATTCCAATTACCACCAAGTACAATATCGGTACCACGACCGGCCATGTTGGTGGCAATGGTGACTGTGCCTGGTAAGCCCGCATCAGAAACAATGTCAGCTTCTTGTGCGTGGAATTTAGCATTAAGTACGTTGTGCTTAATTTTTTCTTTGCGTAAAAACTGCGACAAGTACTCAGAGCTTTCAATTGAGATAGTACCTACAAGTACCGGCTGACCACGTTCTTGACAGTCTTTAATATCTGCTAGAATGGCTTCGTACTTCTCTTCTTGTGTTAAGTACACTAAATCAGCACGATCATCACGGATCATTGGTTTATTGGTTGGCATAACCACAGTGTCTAAACCGTAGATAGACTGAAACTCAAATGCTTCTGTGTCGGCTGTGCCTGTCATACCTGCGAGTGTTTCGTACAAGCGGAAGTAATTTTGGAACGTAATAGAGGCTAACGTTTGGTTCTCGTTTTGAATTTTCACACCTTCTTTTGCTTCTACAGCTTGGTGTAAACCTTCTGACCAACGACGTCCTTCCATAGAACGACCCGTGTGCTCGTCGATGATGATAACTTCGTTTTCTTTAATAACGTAGTCAACATCTTTTTGATAAAGCTTGTGCGCACGAAGGGCTGCATAAACGTGACTAAGTAGCGTGATGCTCGCTGCTGAATACAGTGAATCACCTTCTTCAATTAGGCCGCGCTCTGTAAGTAGCTCTTCAACTTTTATTTGTCCACGCTCAGTTAGGTGAACTTGCTTAGACTTTTCATCGATGGTGAAATCGCCATCGCCTTCAACCCCTTCCTCATCTTCTTTTTCTTGCAATTCAAGAAGAGGAACAATGGTATTTATTTCAGTATAAAGCTCTGAGCTGTCTTCAGCTGGGCCAGAAATAATAAGCGGCGTTCGTGCTTCATCAATAAGAATTGAATCCACTTCATCCACTACGGCATAGAATAATGGGCGTTGTACGCGTTCATCAATGCTAAATGCCATGTTGTCACGTAGGTAGTCAAAACCAAATTCGTTGTTGGTACCGTATGTGATGTCGGCTTCATAAGCTTGTTTTTTCTGCTGCGGCATCATGCCCGGAACATTACAACCAACGGTTAAGCCTAAAAATTCAAATAAAGGGCGGTTGGTTTCAGCATCACGCTTGGCCAAGTAGTCATTCACGGTAATAACATGAACACCTTTACCTGTTAAACCATTTAAATAAGCAGGGAGCGTTGCAGTTAGCGTTTTACCTTCACCGGTACGCATTTCTGCAATGCGGCCTTGTTGTAAAACCATACCACCTAATAATTGTACGTCGAAGTGACGCATACCGTTTACACGCTTTGACGCTTCACGTACCACCGCAAATGCTTCTGGTAGAATGTCGCCTAAGCTTTGTCCGTTATCGTAACGTTCTCTAAACTCAGCTGTTTTAGCTTTTAAATCTTCATCTGAAAGCGCTTCTAGTTGCGTTTCAAGTGCATTGATCAGTGCGACCGTCTTTCTTAGGTTTTTAATAGTGCGGTCATTGCGACTACCAAAAATCTTGGTAAATAAATTAGATATCATGATAAAACCGTTACAATGTATTTTTTTGCCAGCCGTACATCGGCTAACCCATTTTTTACAATTGATAATTAATGTATTCTTTAAATTAACCTTTAGGACACATTAATTAGCAATTTTGTATTAAGCTGCTTTAAAAGCACTGTTTATTACCTGCGCTACTATACCAGACTCTGCTAAACATCAAACTACCTCAAGAAAAAGATCTTCATTTAAAACAGAAAAATTAGATCGTGCTCATAAAAATAGCGTTCTATTGCTAAATTTGATTAAAACCGCAGATAAACAGACCCTAAGGATATGGTGCTGAATAAATTAAAAACAAGGGTAAAACGCTTAAATTTCACCCTTAAATTCTTTGTTTACAGGCATCGATTTTTAAAGCTTAAATTGAGCAACTGTTTTATTGAGCGCCCCTGCTAAGTCACTTAAATCATGTGCTTCATCGGCTAGAGTGTGTGCATGGTGAGCGGTGCTATTAACTAAGTTATTAATAGCAGTAAGGCTCGTGTTAATATCTTCTGCAACCACTGTTTGTTGCTCGGTAGAGGTGGCAATTTGATGGCTTTGATCTTGCACTTTAGTGACCGACTGTTTGATGCTTTGTAATGAGCCCAGTACTTCCTTGGTTTGAGTAACAGAGCTTTGCGCTTGATCTTGCCCTTGCTGCATCATAACGGCAGCTTTTTGCGCAATTTGTTGTAAACGAGAAATCATATTACGAATATCGTCGGTTGACTCTTGAGTACGACTTGCAAGTGAGCGTACTTCATCAGCAACTACAGCAAAGCCTCGCCCATGCTCACCTGCACGAGCCGCTTCAATGGCAGCATTAAGGGCTAAAAGGTTAGTTTGCTCAGCAATAGAATTGATGACATCAATGAGTGCACCAATATTGGTACTTTCTTGTTCTAGACCTGTAACAACCTTAGATGCTTCCCCTATATGAAGTGCCAATGCGCTCATTACATCTTGTGCCTGCGTTGAACGCTCGGTACCTTGTGTAGTTATTATTTGTACTTCTTCGGCAGCGGTATTGGTATATTGTGCATTGCGAGAAATTTCAAGCACGGTACTGGCCATTTCGGTTACTGCGGCGCTGACACTATCTACTTGTTGTTTCTCTTGTTGAATTTCCGAGTTGGTTTTCCTAGAGACTATTTTTAATTGATTGGCAGCCTCATTGAGTTGCTCTGCTTGGGTAGCGGTTTGACGCATCATCAAGCGTAATTTATCAATAAAGGTATTCATGTGATTGGCTAATTGACCGACTTCATCACGGCTATTGATATCAATTTTTTGGGTTAAATCGCCATCACCCGAGGCTATATCGCGCATAATATGCGTTAGCTTTACAATTGGTTTAGAGATCAGCTGCGTTGCCCAAATGATCATAACAATCACAATAAACAACATAATAACTACTGTGGTGACGGTGCTTTTAACGGCATCGTTTACTGGGGCCTCAATTAAGCTTGTTGGAATTAATAGCCCAACATACCAATCTAAGAAGGGTTGCTCCAATTGTAGGCGACTATAAACAACATAGTATTGTTCTCCTTTAAAAGTAACCGTGTGACTACCTTGTAGGTTTTTTTGCATCTGTTGATTAAGTGTCTCAAAGCCAGAAGTGTTTTCAAACTGTTGCTCTAGCCCATCTAAACCTTGCTTTTTCTTAGTGCCGTCATCAGTAATTGACAAGTTGTGTTTGGTTGCTTTCGAAAGGTGCACCACTTTTTGGTTGCTGTCTAATAAGAAGCCGTAGCCTTGATTATTAAAGCGAATGCTTTCTACCATGGCATTAATTTTATTTAACTGCAGGTCTACGCCACCAATACCAATTAGTTTTTTTTGCTCATTATAAACAGGTTGCTGTACTACGGCTGAGGCATCGCCTGTTGTTAAATCAACTGAAATAGGGCCTACGTATAGTTTGTTTAGTTGCATGGCTTCTTGCCACCAACCACGCTTATATGCGTAATAAGGTTGGCCGTTATAATCCGACGTGCGTTCGTTTTCTTTAAAGTATTCGCCTGTAATTGCTGAGGCAAAAAATGCTGAGAGAATATTTTCATCATGGGCGCTAATGCGCACAAAGTCTTGATTTATTTCACTGTAACCGGGAGCGTTTGCCACAGGTTGATCACGTTGTTCCCATGCCTCGAAAAAATTAACTAAGTGTGGGTTATTTACAAAAGTAGATACCACTTTTCCGTACCTAGCAAAGTAACCTTGCATTGATAACTGCTCACTTTGCAGGTAACTTTGTGCTTCGCGTTCAATATTAACGCGTGATAGGTCGGCGATATGTTTGATAAAAAATGTGGAGGCGAGAATCAGCAGCACGGTAATCGTACCACCAATTAGTAATAATATTTTTTTTCGTAAAGAGAGATTATTCAGCATAAGTGTACGTATTGTTATTATTTTTAGTATCGTATATCTAATCATATTTTGTTTTTTATCGCTATAAAACGCGTTAATAAGTGTGATTATGCTTTTAATAAAGGGTAAATAAAGTGCAAACCAACAAAGATAACTTAGTAGTTCTTGGCGCAGGTTGGCTTGGCCAAGCCTTATGTATTGATGCACAAAAACAAGGTTGGCAAGTGCAAGGGACTCATCGTAGTGACACCCATCAATTTGATTTTGAGCGTCAGTTTGTTTTACAAAACGGCGAGCTGCAGCACCAAGTGGATTTACAAAATGCGTATTGGGTGTGTGCTATACCGCCTCGCAGTCGTGACAGCGAAAGTGATTATGCACAGGTGCTGGAACAGGGATTAAAGCTGGCAACTAAGCTTAATTGTAAAGGTTTTTTATTGTGCTCATCGACTGGAGTGTATGATCAAGAGCCCGGAGTTTATAGTGAAAGTAGCGATATATCAGGCACTAACGAGCGACAAATAAAGCTCTATGATGCAGAAGAGCAAGTGCTAGAGCAGCAAGGTAAAGTACTGCGCTTAGCTGGGTTGTTGGGGCCAAACAGAGAGCCGGGTCGTTTTGTGGCGGGTAAGGAACTCAACACCTCTAGTCAGCAAGTGGTGAACATGGTGCATCAACAAGATGTGATCAATGCCATTTATGCGGTACTTAACAATTGGTCACAAGGGCAAAGCATTTATAATGTAGTTAACCCTGCGCACCCGAGCAAAGCAGATTATTATGCACAAAAATGTGAGCTGTATGGCACACAAATGCCAAGTTTTAGTAGTGATGAAGTCGCTGAGCGCAAAGTTATTGGCTCAGCGATAGAAGCGCTGGGTTTTAGTTATCAGTATGGTATTTAATAAGAAGGTAAGGGCGAGTTTTTTATAAAGTCGCACAACTTACCTTCACTTAGTAGTGTGTTAGCCGCTTCAATATCGGGGGCAAAGTAGCGGTCTTTATCGTAATAGCTAACATGTTGGCGTAGCAGTGCTTTTGCATTTTCTACCTGCTCACACGCATGTAGTGGCGCTCTAAATTCTAGCCCTTGAGAAGCACTCAGCCATTCAATGGCTAACACGCCTTGCGTATTATTAGCCATATCAACTAAGCGCCTAGCGGCAAAGGTTGCCATAGAGACATGGTCTTCTTGGTTAGCTGAGGTCGGTAAGCTATCTACCGAGGCCGGGTGTGCTAGTGATTTGTTCTCTGAGGCGAGCGCAGCTGCGGTCACTTGAGCAATCATAAACCCTGAATTTACCCCACCGTTTTCGACTAAAAAGGGCGGTAATTTTGATAAATTAGAGTCAATCAATAATGCTATGCGTCGCTCAGCTAAGGCGCCAATTTCGGCAATGGCAATAGCAAGATTATCAGCGGCCATAGCAACGGGCTCAGCATGAAAGTTTCCGCCTGAAATAATATCCCCTACATCGGCAAAAACGAGTGGGTTATCGGTTACCCCGTTTGATTCACATAGTAATACTTCGGCGGCTTGGCGTATTTGGGTTAAGCACGCACCAAGTACTTGCGGTTGGCAACGAAGGCAATAAGGGTCTTGTACTTTTTCACAATTAATATGTGAGTCACTAATTTGTGAGTGGGTGCTTAATAGCTCTCTAAATACGTGCGCGGTATCAATTTGCCCTTTTTGACCACGAACCTCATGAATACGAGCATCAAATGGTGCGCGACTGCCCATGGCGGCCTCAATACTTATAGAGCCAATAACACAGCTTTGTGCGTACAAATCTTCTGCTCTAAATAAGCCCTGCAGTGCGAATGCAGTAGAGGCCTGTGTGCCATTTAGTAGTGCTAAGCCTTCTTTCGCAGCTAATATCAGTGGCTCAAGCCCTGCAATTTTTAACCCCTGTTCTGCGCTTATTAGCTCTCCTTGATAGCGCATTTTCCCTTCACCTAATAAAGGCAGGCACATATGAGCAAGGGGGGCTAAATCGCCCGATGCGCCCACTGAGCCTTTTTTAGGCACGCATGGGTAGACTTCATTTTTGAGTAGCTGTATAAAAAACTCAATCACTGCTAAACGAATACCAGAATAACCCCGTGATAAAGAATTTACTTTTAGGGTGATCATTAATCTGACCGTGCTGTCATCCATTAACTCGCCAATGCCCGCAGCGTGTGAAAGCACAATACTGCGTTGTAATAGTTCTAGCTCATCATTCGCTATTTTAGTATTGGCTAATAAACCAAAGCCGGTATTGATACCATAGACAGTTCGCTGCTCGTTTATTACGTCTTGAACGGTTTGCGCGCTGGCTGCTATTTGTGTAGCGGCCTCAGTTGCCAAAGTTAAATCTATGGGTGATTGATTAATTTTTCTTAAGGTATTTAATTCAAGCTGACCCGGTGTGAGTGTGTATGAAATCATGACTTATCCTTGTTAAGCATAGGTAGGTCTAGGTTTTGTTGTTGTGCACAATTTTTTGCAATGTCATAACCGGCATCGGCATGGCGCATCACACCGGTAGCAGGATCATTCCAAAGCACTCTTGCAAGGCGTTGCTCTGCTTCATCGGTACCATCGGCAACAATAACCACACCTGAATGCTGGCTAAAGCCCATACCTACACCGCCACCATGATGAAGCGATACCCAAGTAGCGCCGCCTGCGGTATTGAGCAGGGCATTTAAAAGTGGCCAATCAGAGACAGCATCGGAGCCATCTTGCATGCTCTCTGTTTCACGATTAGGACTAGCTACTGAGCCTGAGTCAAGATGATCGCGGCCAATAACTACCGGTGCTTTAAGCTCACCGTTTTTAACCATTTCATTAAAGGCAACGGCTAGGCGCGCTCGGTCTTTTAAGCCAACCCAACAAATACGTGCAGGCAAGCCTTGAAATTGAATTCTCTCACGCGCCATATCAAGCCAGTTATGCAAATGCTTATCATCAGGGATTAGTTCTTTTACTTTTGCGTCTGTTTTGTAAATATCTTCGGGATCGCCTGAGAGTGCTACCCATCTAAATGGGCCAATACCTTCACAAAATAATGGACGAATATAAGCAGGTACAAACCCAGGGAAATCAAATGCATTAGTGACGCCTTCTTCGAGCGCCATTTGACGAATATTATTGCCGTAATCAGTCGTTGCCGCGCCCGCATCTTGCAGTGCCAGCATCGCCGTTACTTGAACAGCCATTGATTGTTTGGCTGCTTTGACCACTGCTTGTGGATTATCGATTCGCATTTTTGCTGCATGCTCCATACTCCAACCTTGTGGCAGGTAGCCGTTAAGCGGATCATGGGCTGAGGTTTGATCGGTGACTATATCGGGAGTAATACCACTTTTTACTAAGGTACTAAAAACATCAGCCGCGTTACCCAGTAAACCCACAGAAAGCGCTTCACCCTTTACACAGGCATCGGTTATTAATTTTAATGCATGCTCAAGGTCTGTGGCTTTTACATCGACGTACCCTGTTTTTATTCGAAAATCGATACGGCTTTCATCACATTCCACTACTAAGGCACTAAAGCCTGCCATGGTTGCTGCTAATGGTTGTGCACCGCCCATTCCTCCGAGGCCACCAGTTAACACCCATTTACCTTTAGCATTGCCTGAGAAGTGTTGTTTTGCCATAGCCACAAAGGTTTCGTAAGTGCCTTGAACAATCCCTTGAGAACCAATATAAATCCAAGAGCCAGCGGTCATTTGGCCGTACATCATCAAGCCTTTTTTATCTAACTCGTTAAAGTGCTCCCAGTTTGCCCAGTGCGGAACAAGGTTAGAATTTGCAATTAATACCCGCGGTGCATTGCTATGAGTTTTAAATACACCCACCGGTTTGCCAGATTGCACTAATAGGGTTTCGTCATCTTCTAGGCGTTCAAGCGTTTCAATTATTTTGTCATAGCTTGGCCAGTCACGCGCAGCACGGCCAATCCCGCCATACACCACCAAAGCTTGAGGGTGCTCGGCAACATCAGGGTCTAAATTATTCATTAGCATGCGTTTAGCTGCTTCAGTTTGCCAGCTTTTTGTGGTTATTTGATTACCATGTTGCGCGCGTATTGTGCGCTGTGTGTCCAGTCGATGATTCATTTTTCACTCCTGTTAAATAGTGTTAAGCGTTATGCGCTTTTATTATTATTTTTAAATGTTAATTGTCCGCCTAAGCGATACTTACTGCCCGGCGATATAAGTCGTGCAAAGCTTACAATTCCGTTTACCGACCAAGTACGGCGTATTACTTGTAAACAGGGCTCTTCATTATATAAGTTAAGCCATTGGCACATTTCACTGCTTGGTGTAATAGCCTCTACCGTGTGCCTTGCTTGTGTTAAAGGGGCAACTGTTGATAAGTATTCGTGTGGGGTAAGGGCGGTAAAATCTTGTTGTAAATAATCCTTAGCAAGGGGGGGATTTACAAAGCGCTCTTCGACTTGTAAGGGGCTGTCGTTTTCGTTATGAATAATGACACTGCGATATACCACGCTATCTACCTCCACACCTAAAGCAATTGCAATTGGCGCGACGGCATTAATTGATTCCAATACTTGTACTGTGCAGCTGTAGTTTCCGTTTCGCTCTTTTACTTCATTGGCGATGTTTTTAATTTCAAGTAATGACGACTGTGATTTGAAGCTTGCTACAAACGTGCCTAACCCTTGGCTACGAGTTAAAATGCCCGCATCAGTGAGCTCACTGAGGGCTCGACGTGCGGTCATTCTGCTTACCGTAAACTGTTTTGCTAGTTCATTTTCTGAGGGTACGCGTTGGTTTTCAAGCCAAAGTCCGCTGCGTATTTTGTCCACAATAAACTGCTTTATTTGCGTAAACTTAGGTGTTGGCATAAATACTTTTAGTATATTAAAAATAAACAATACCTAGTAAGATGGCACAATCATCTTGTATATACAAGATGTGTTGTTAAACTCATTTGAACACTATCGCGGAGAAATTTATGCAAGCTACAGAATCCACAGAACAATTAAATGATATCGATTTACTGCTCACCGATGCCAATATTGCCACTATGGATAGCAACATTGATGCGCCTTATGGAGCGATAGAAAATGCGGCTTTAGCAATTAAAAATGGCAAAATAGTATGGCTAGGTGAGCAAACTGAGTTACCTGATTTTGATGTGTTAGCCACTCCGACATTAAGTGTCAAAGGGCAGTGGTTAACGCCTGGCTTAATTGATTGTCATACTCACTTAGTGTTTGCCGGTTCTCGTGCGAAGGAGTTTGAGCAGCGTTTGCAGGGAGTGAGTTATCAGCAAATTGCTGCGCAAGGGGGCGGAATTGCAAGTACAGTAAAAGCAACCCGAGAGGCTGATCATGAGCAACTGTTTGTAGCCGCAAAAGAACGTTTAAATGCACTGTTAGCAGAAGGCGTAACTACAGTTGAAATTAAGTCAGGGTATGGGCTTGATATCGAAAATGAGAAAAAAATATTAGAGGTGGCTAGGCTGTTAAACCAACATCATCCAATTGAGATAATTAACACCTTTTTAGGCGCGCATGCATTACCTTTAGAGTTTAAAAATCGCAGTGATGATTATATAGATTTAGTGTGTAATGAAATGCTTAACACCCTTGTCGAACATGACTTAGTAGATGCGGTTGACGTATTTTGTGAGGATATTGGCTTTAGTTATGCGCAAACGCAGCGAGTATTTAATGCGGCTAAAAAACTGGGGTTAGCAATTAAGTGCCATGCGGAGCAGTTATCTAATCAACAAGGCGCTTCGCTGGTGGCGCAATATAATGGCTTGTCGGCCGATCATTTGGAATATCTTGATGAAGCCGGTGTTAAAGCTATGGCCAATGCAGGTACTGTGGCGGTATTACTGCCCGGTGCTTTTTATTTTTTAAAAGAAACGAAATACCCTCCGATTGAACTGTTAAATAAATACAAGGTTCCCATCGCAATTGCCACTGACTTCAACCCCGGCACATCACCGTTATGTTCTTTGCAATTAATGATGAATATGGCTTGTACCTTATTTAATTTTACTCCAGAGCAAGCATTAATGGGAGTCACGGCACACGGAGCTCAGGCTCTTGGTTTTACTGATAGAGGCGTATTAAAAGTAGGTGCTCGCGCTGATATAGCACATTGGCAAATTGAGCATCCAGCACAATTAAGTTATCAGTTTGGAGTAAATAAACTGTTAAATTTATGGATATTGGGTAAACTTAGCTAATTATAAGACTTAACTCTTAAACCCATGTTTTATTTAATGTCAGTGAGTACCTCAGCTATGGATGGAACGCTATTGAGCTATAGCAATTTAGCTATATTTTTAAGTGGTGCGCTTTTAATGGCAATGGTTGCTGTATTGTTAACCGTTAAAAGTAACGTAATGAGGCTCAGCTTTTTATGCACTGGGCTGATTGGTTTAGCTATGGTGAGTACTGCGATACCTTGGTTTGCTGTGCTATTGGCCCTAGGTTTTGGCTTTCATTTATATCAAGCGAATTTGCTAAAACAAAAAGCACCGTTACTTATCAGTGCCTGTGCCACAGGATTACTTGTTTTATTATTGGCAGGTCATCTCTTTTTTGCGCTGCACTTGGCATGGCTACTCATTCCAATTTTACTGCTTAGTAGCAGTGATTTTTTAATAGATAATACGCTGCAGGTTGCTCCATCTTTAAAGCCACAAACTGAGCCTGAGGTGTATGTTGAAAACTCACCTTTAGCCAGCTTCCCTGATAAACAACAGTTACGTCAAAAATATAATGAACTAAGCAATGAAGATTCATTAGTCGCAGCACTCATAGTATTAAGGCTCGAAGGCTTTGCCCAAGTTAATCAACATATTGGTCGAGATTTTGGTGATTTATTATTATCGCAGTCAGCAAATAGAATAAAAGATTTATTAGATAGCGATGAAGTGTTTTATCTTGCTGAGCACGCTAAATTAGCGCATTTGGGTGGGTTAAACTTTGCATTTATTTGTGATTTACAGAGTCATAATCATTTACATCAACAGCTTATAAAGCAAATTATTGGTGCTACTTTAAAGCCCTTTAATGTAGCTAATTGCACAATTGAAGTAAAAGTAAGAGCCAGTTATGTACACTGTGATCAACAAAGCAGCAGCTTTGATGATCTAATTAGTCATGCTTACCTAGCACTTGATAGTCAGCCAGCTAAACAAATAGTAGCTTATCATCAGCAAATGACGATTGAGCATTTAGAGCAGCAATCGCGATTAACTGAGTTGGCGAATATCAACTTTGCTGATGAGTTCGAACTGTTTTTTCAACCAGTTATTCGAAATGACGATGGTCAAATTGAATTTTTAGAGTTGTTGTTACGTTGGCAGCATCCAACCCAAGGGACTTTATCGGCGAGTCGGTTTATTAACGATATTAGAATTGCAGGGCTTGGTTATTCTCTCGCGACCTTTGTTATTGAACGTGCTGGAGAGCTTGCCATGGCACTTCGTATGGAAGGAATGTCGGTACCTTTAAGTGTTAATTTATTTGGCCCGGAAATGCTCAACGAAGAGTTTGTGGATTTTGTTTATGGGGTTATTGGTGAGCATCAACTCAGGCCTGGTGATTTAATTTTAGAATGTCCGCTACATATTTTTACTAGCTTAGATGATAAAGGCAGAGCCATGATTGCAAGGCTTAATAGTTTAGGTTTAAAAGTGTGTGTTGATGGTTTAGGTGATAACCCTGTATTACTTTCTAAGTTACCTAGTTTAGCGGTGGAATATATTAAAGTATCGCCTGCATTAACTGCAGACTTTAGTAATCAAAATAATATACGTAGTTTAGTAGGTGGCATGGTTGAAATGCATAACCAGCAACAGACGAAAGTTATTTTTGAAGGGGTCGAGACACTGGATCAACTAAAATTTGTGAAAAGTCTAAAAGCCTATGCTTCACAGGGATACTATTTTGGACACCCATTGAGCAGTTTAGGATTAATGAGTTGGTTTAAGCAATGGTTAGAAGCACAAGAGCTTTAAGTGTGTTTTAAATGCTTAGTTTTGTTTGTAAATAGGTATTAACTAAAGCACTGATCACTTGGCCACACTGTAAGTTACCCGCGGCTATAGAGTGGGGGTGTTGTGGTGGCGCTGCTTCGCATAAGTGTAAATAAGCACTACGGGGATCACTTGCAGCTAAGTAAACATAATGCTCACCATCGCTGACATCAAAACCACAATAATTAAATGCACTTGCAGGCATATTGGTTAAGCTATCTAAATCAACTTCTATTCCTAACGGTGCGTTATCAAATCCATGGAGTGCATGGGTGGTTGCCTCCGTTAAGTTTATTTCGCGCTTCACATTAATTGTCTGATAGCTGGTGTAGCTAAAATTAGCACTCTGCATGGCATTAAAAATAGGTTGATTGTTTTTTAGCTCATGTAAGCCAATAACATGGTAATTATTGAGCAGCTGCTCTTGGTAAGCATAGCTAAACCCGTTACCACTGTGCCTACCTTCACACTCGCGAAAGTCGGCATGGGGATCTAAATTAATCGCGTTAATTGCGTTTTGGTTATGTTTGGCAAGTGCGCGAATAATACCTAAACAGTTATTATGTCCGCCGCCAATAATAATAGGTTCGAGGCCCGCTTTAAAAATCATGTTTAAAATTGCTTCAACCCGTACATCAATCTCAGCGCACAACTGACGTAATTGGTCTAAATCGAGAGGATTTTGGTTATCAAGCGGGTGTGCTTGTTGCATTAAATCATCGAGGTTTACTTCGCCAAGCAGTAACACTTTTTGCATGGCAATAGCGTCATTGTGAGGTTGGTTTAAAAAACGTTGTAAAAAAGCAGGCCACGCATACTGTGCACCGCCTTTTCCTAAGTTGGCTCTCGGTCCAATATCTTCACAAATACCAAGTAAAACAAAACGCATACCAAATTGTACGGCATCAGCAAGCGCTTGTTGAATATTATCGCGGGCATCAAGTAATGCCATCGACTGCCACGCTTTTAGCTCTCCAGCACGGCCAGAGCAAAGTTCCTTTACCGTGCTTTCGTTATATATTTTAAGGGGTACGGCCACGCTACAGTTCTATAATTTCTAGTTCTAACTCTTCAGCAGAAAGCACAATACCTGTACTGTCAGCATAAACAAAGTCATCATCAAAAAATGATACGCCAGCAAAATTAACACCTATACCGCTTTCGCCCGCACCTTCACTGTCTGCTGCAACAGGAATTGATGCAATAGCTTGAATTCCTAAATCAAGTTCTTCAAGCTCATCAACGTGACGTAATGCACCATATACAATAATGCCTTGCCAATTGTTTTCAAGTGCCAGCTCAGCCAGCTCAATATCAATTAATGCTCTGCGAGTTGAGCCGCCACCATCAATAAGTAAAATCTGATCAGTACCATCTTGAGAAAGTAATTGGCGGATCAGTTCATTGTTTTCAAAACATTTTACCGTTTTAATGCGGCCACCAAAGCTGTGTCGACCACCAAAGTTGATGAACATAGGTTCAAGCACGTCAACCACATCAGCAAAGTGGTCGCATAAATCAGAAGTGCTGTAATCCATTATTTTATCCTCAAAAGATACATAAGTTAGAAACTCAGTATACCCTCCTTATATGCAATAACAACGACTTAATCGCAGTAAATTTAGCCATAATTAGAACTAAATCAATTATAAGAATAATAATTCTTTCATAAACTTGTCATTTATTCACAACAAGATTATAAACAGGTGTATTGCTTGCTGATACGGTTGAAGATTTTCCTCCGTCAGTAGCAAGAGTCGTAAAATTGAGCAATACTGTTGTTAGGCCAATGGTTTTTATATTGTCCATTTGTTTAAAAGGAGTTTGTTAATGGTTAAATTTTACCGGCGACCCTTTTTATTTTTTATTCAAAATTAATGACTTAAATGAAAGGAAGCACCACGTTATACTGCGCTGGTAAATTTAATATAGGTATTTACAATGAATTTTTTACAAAATCTGACGATAAAACGCCGTTTGCAACTAAACGCCCTTGTTGTAGGCTTAGCAATGATTGTCATGCTATGCATCATCATTTATGAAGCACGTATTATGCTTAAATTAAATGAAACAATTCAGTACGCTGAAGAGCTAGATATACACGAGCTTTCGATGCGCAAATATGAGAAAGATTTTTTATTTTATAAAGATGAAAGTAGCTTAGATTTATTCACTAAAGAATATAAACAACTGCAGCTTAAATTAGAAAAGCTAACTATTTTATCAACAGACTTAAATATTGCCACGGCCCAGGTAAGCCAATTCTCGGCGCTTGCAAAACAATACTACGATGATTTTCAGGTTGTTGTAAAACTGCAACGTAAGATAGGCTTACACCCCAAAGATGCACTTTACGGCGAGCTTCGTGAAGCTGTTCACAGTATTGAAACGTTACTCAATGAGCAAAATAATTATCAGCTACTTACTACTATGTTGCAGCTACGCCGTGCTGAAAAAGATTTTATGTTGCGCTTGGATACAAAATACCTAGACCGATTTAATAAACTAGCAGTGGAGTTAAAACAGCAAGTAAGCGCCGCCGATTTACCCAATCAGACCCGTAGTCAATTAGCATCGTTAATGAGTAATTACCAAGGTAAATTTACCGCGTTAGTAGAGGCACAGGTAGCACTGGGTGTCGATTTAAATTCGGGCGCCTTGGGTAAAATGAGGATAAGTGTTAAAAAGAGTGATGAAGTGGTTTCTTACATTACAGCTGCCACTAAAGAGCAAGTAAGTGAAACAGCCAATCAAGCACAGCTATTGGCAATAGTGATTTTTGTGATTGCCAGTGTGATTGTTATGGCGCTTGTGTACTTAACTAGTCGTTCAATTATTCAGCCTATTGAAAGGGTGTATCAAGCAATAGATGAAATTAGGCGCAATAACGATTTAAGTTTATTTATAGAGCATAAAGGAAAAGATGAAGTAACCAGAATGACCATAGACTTTAATAGTTTAATTGGTGACTTCAAAAAACTAATTTATGAAGTAAATACCGCATTGAAAACGTTAAACATTGCGACTGAAGATTTATCTAACACAACGGCAGCAACTAGCTCAGGAATGCAAGAGCAGTTACATGAAGCCGACATGGTAGCCACCGCTGCGACAGAGATGCAGGCGACAATTCAAGATATTTCACATAATACTGAAGCTGCGGCTAAAAAGGCAGAGTCGACTAACGAGAGTGCCTTACAAGGTCAGGTTGAGGTTGAGTCAACCATTAAGCACATTAATGCGTTGTCTGATTCTTTGGTAAATGCTTCAGGTGTGGTGTCACAGCTTGAAAAAGATGGTGAAACTATTGGCTCAGTGCTTGATGTAATTCGTGCTATTGCTGAACAAACTAATTTACTGGCTTTAAATGCGGCTATTGAAGCGGCGAGAGCCGGTGAGCAAGGTCGCGGCTTTGCGGTTGTTGCCGATGAAGTACGTTCACTAGCCCAGCGTACGCAAGAGTCGACTAGCGAAATAGAAGGTATTATTAATACCTTGCAACAGCGCACTCAAGAGGTAGTAAGTATTATGCATCAATGTCGAGCTCAAGGTGGCGAAAGTGCAACACAAGCAACTAAAGCGGGTGAGCTGCTAGGATCTATTACACTTGATGTGCAAACAATTATGGAAATGAGTACACAAATTGCTGTGGCGATTGATGAGCAAAGCCAAGTTGCATCAGAAGTGAATAAAAATGTAGTGCGAATTCGTGATATCGCTCAAAGCGCGTCAGAACATTCGGCTAATAACGCACAAACCAGTGAAGAGGTTTCAGCGCAAGCACGCGTGCTACATAGTGCGATAGATAAATATAAAGTTTAAGCTTTGCTATACAACCAATAAAGTTTAAGGAATAAACTTTATTGGTACGCTGTCTTTGTTATTTTCATGTTGTTTAACACGTTCTAAATAAGTGTCCCACAACTTAGTATGTTCGGCTTGTAATCTAGCCAAATATTGCCAGCTAAACAACCCGCTGTTATGCCCGTCGTCAAACTCTAAACGCAACGCATAATGTCCTACGGGTGTAATGCTTTTAATGCCCACTGTTTGTTTATTAAGTACTAACTTCATAGGCTCAGAGCCATGGCCTTGCACCTCGGCTGAGGGAGAGTGAACCCGTAAAAACTCAGTACTGAAGGTTGCCTCTGAATGATCATCAAAGAACACATCTAAATTTTTACTCACACTATGATAGTGCACTTTAGTTACTTGTTTCATCGTCATCTCACTTACAAAAAAGCCTCCATGCTGGAGGCTTTTAGTATACATTAAACGGCTGTTAAAGAATAAAGCGGCTTAAGTCTTCATCTTCAACCAGTGCACCTAAGTGTTTTTCAACATAGGCGGCGTCAATAACAAGGCTTGAACCGGCTTTTTCAGAAGCATCATATGAAATTTCTTCCATTAGCCTTTCCATAACGGTATGTAAACGACGCGCACCGATGTTTTCGGTTTTCTCATTAACCTGCCATGCTGCTTTAGCAATACGCTCAATTGCATCGTCGCTAAATTTAATAGCGACTTGCTCTGTTTTGAGTAGCTCGCGTTGTTGCTCCGTAAGTGACGCGTGTGGCTCAGTTAAAATGCGTTTAAAGTCATCGGCTGTGAGTGCTTCAAGTTCAACACGAATAGGTAAGCGGCCTTGTAACTCCGGGATCATGTCTGATGGTTTAGACATTTGGAATGCACCTGAGGCAATAAATAACATGTGATCAGTTTTAACCATGCCATGCTTAGTGTTAACTGTAGAGCCTTCAATAAGCGGTAGTAAATCACGCTGCACACCTTCACGGCTTACATCTGGGCCTGAGGCTTCGCCGCGCTTACAGATTTTGTCGATTTCGTCAATAAACACAATGCCGTTTTGCTCTACCGCAAAAATTGCCTGCTCTTTTAATTCTTCAGGATTAACTAATTTACCGGCTTCTTCTTCGGTAAGTAATTTAAACGCTTCTTTAATTTTAAGCTTACGTTTAGTTCGTTTATCACCACCCATATTTTGAAACATGCCCTGTAACTGGTTGGTCATTTCTTCCATACCAGGAGGAGCCATAATTTCAACATTCGGTTGAGCTTGCGCTAAATCAATATCAATTTCTTTGTCATCTAGCTGGCCTTCGCGTAATTTTTTACGAAACGATTGGCGTGTCGATGAGCTTTCATCGCGCTGAACTTCACCATACTGATCTTTCACTGGAGGCAGTAATACATCTAAAATGCGCTCTTCAGCCGCTTCTTCTGCACGGTGTTTAAACTTTTTGGTTTGTTGTTCACGGGTCATTTTGATTGAAACGTCGACTAAATCACGAATGATAGTTTCAACTTCTTTGCCTACATAACCCACTTCGGTAAATTTAGTGGCTTCCACTTTAATAAAGGGGGCATTAGCTAGTTTTGCTAAACGACGCGCAATTTCCGTTTTACCTACGCCTGTAGGGCCAATCATTAAAATATTCTTTGGTGTTACTTCGGCACGTAAATCTTCGTTTAACTGCATACGGCGCCAGCGATTACGAAGGGCAATAGCAACCGCTTTTTTTGCTTTTGCTTGACCAATAATATGCTGGTCAAGCTCATGAACAATTTCTCTTGGGGTCATATCAGACATGGCGGGTTCCTATTACAATTCTTCGATAGTTTGGAAGTTATTCGTAAATACACAGATGTTGCCAGCAATTGTTAGGCTTTTCTCTACAATTTCACGAGCACTTAAGTCGGTGTTTTCTAATAAGGCGGTTGCAGCAGATTGTGCAAAATTTCCGCCGCTGCCAATCGCGATCAGGTCGTTTTCAGGTTGTACGACGTCACCGTTACCAGTGATGATCAGTGAGGCTGTTTCATCAGCAACAGCGAGTAGGGCTTCAAGTTTACGTAAGGCACGATCACTACGCCAATCTTTAGCCATTTCTACGGCCGCTTTAGTGAGGTTACCTTGGTGCATTTCTAGTTTGCTTTCAAAACGTTCGAATAGGGTAAAAGCATCAGCAGTACCGCCAGCAAACCCAGCGATTACTTTGCCATTATAAAGGCGTCGAACTTTTCGGGCGTTGCCCTTCATTACTGTGTTACCAAGAGATACTTGGCCGTCACCACCAATAACAACTTTGTTGTCACGGCGTACACTTACGATTGTAGTCATGTTATTCCTCATCATCGCGCTGCAAGGGGCAGCGCGTAAAAAACGATTATGAAGAGGTTATATGGGTGAATGGTTTAAATTCAAGTCCAGCCCCAAATTCCGCAGCCAACGATATTAATTCGTTTCAGTTTGTTCTTATCACTTTCTGCTTGGCGCTTGGTTTCATAAGGTCCTAAACGAACTTTATACCAAATACCATTGGTACCTGTGGTTTTTTTGATCTCTGAAATTAGCCCTGCAAAGGCTATTTTAGCCTTTAAGGTTTCTGCTTGTTGATGCGTTTTAAATGAGCCACATTGCATAACATACGGGCCTTTTTGTTCAAGTTCTTTTACTTCAACTTGAATTTCATGTTCTTTAATTTCTTTAATAAATTTAGGTGGCCGCGGTTTAGCTATTTCTACTTGCTTTTCAGGTGTTGGATTTGCCTGTTTTTCAACAAGATCAGGATCGGCATTATTTTTAACAAACCAGAGTCCATATGCGAAACCACCGACGAGCAATAGTGCAATTAGGGTTAATAACAGCGGAAAGGGTTTTTTAGCCGGTTCTTGTTTGGTGTTTTTTCTATTTTTTGGTTTTTTATTAATATAATCGTGCTGTGCCATGGTGTTATGTGTGGCCTTACCTAAATCATGTCTGTAGGGTCTACGTCTAAACTCCAGCGAACTTTTTGAGCAAGTTTGCTGGTGCTGAGATAATCAACCATTTGTGCAAGATACGGGTGTAAAATGCGTCGATCTTGCGCTTGAATATGTAATTGAAAACGATACATCCCTGCAATTTTCTCTAAAGGCGCAGGGATTGGTCCAAGCAATTGTATACCAGATACCCCATTGACAGGAACCAAATCCGTTAGAAAGTCGACGACTTGCTTAATGTTATGTCCTTGTGCACGAACTATCGCCATACTGGTGATGGGCGGCAATTGCGCGTCACTGCGCTCAGTAAGTGCAAAGCGGGCAAAATCTTGATAGCCATTATTAACTAAATCCTGTAATAACGGATGCTCAGGAAAGTGAGTTTGTAATAATACCTCACCGGGCTCACCGGAACGCCCTGCTCGCCCAGCAACCTGAGTCACTAATTGCGCAAGGTGTTCTGTTGCCCTAAAGTCACACGAATATAAACCACTATCTACATCTAAAATAAGCACTAAGCTTACATCCGCAAAGTGGTGGCCTTTGGCTAGCATTTGCGTACCGACTAAAATGCGTGCGCCACCTTGGTTTATTTCATCCAATGCTTTTTCAAGACTGCCTTTACGTCTCGTTGAGTCGCGGTCTATTCGGCTAATCGGGATGTCTTTAAATTCAGTACTCAAAAATTCTTCTATCTGTTCGGTGCCTTTACCGTTAGGAAATATTTGTGTACTCCCACAATCAGGGCATTGATGCGGTACTTTATATTGGTCACCACAGTGATGGCAAATCATCTGACCGATGGCTTTATGAAAGGTTGCACTTGTGCTGCAGCGATTACATTCACTTAACCAACCACACTCATGACATATTAAAGTGGGTGAAAATCCACGACGGTTTAAAAACACCATCACCTGCTTTCCTTTATTCAGGTGTTGACGCATTATCGCCAGGCTCGCATGGGCAATACCAGCTTGATCGGGCTGACCTTTCATGTCGAGAAGCTTAAATTGATTATCGGTGGCGGTTTGTGCTCGCTCACTCAATGTGAGTAATTGGTATTTGTTATTAATTGCTTTGTGCAGCGTTTCTAATGCGGGAGTCGCACTGCCTAAAATAAGCGGAATGTTATGCTGATAAGCACGATACGCTGCTAAATCGCGTGCATGATAGCGTAAAGTATCTTGTTGTTTAAATGAAGCATCATGTTCTTCATCAACCACAATCATCCCGAGTTTTAAAAAGGGCAGAAAAATACTCGAACGAGTACCTATAACGATGGCACAACTGCCTTTTTCACAAAACCGCCATGTTTGCAGGCGCTCGTTATCGGTGAGAGCCGAATGCCATAACATAATTGGCGTATCGGGGAAGCGACGTCTAAAACGATTAACGGTTTGTGGGGTTAAACCTATCTCGGGAACCAGCACTAACGCTTGCTCACCACGCTTTAAAACCTCTTCAAGACACTGTAGATAAACTTCTGTTTTACCACTACCCGTGACACCTTCAAGTAAAAAGCTATTAAAACCTGTACTTTGATTTATAGCCGTGCAGGCAATGGCTTGTTCTTTATTTAAACGAGGCTTACTACCCACGGTGGGCGAGGCATGTTGCCATTGATTGTCATGTTCAATGGTTTGCACTATCAACTCTTTTGCTAATAGACTATCAATAGTTTTTTTATTAAACCCGAGTGCTTTTAGTTCCGTTAATGATGACTTACCCGATGCAGATAATTGCTTAAGCAAGTTTAGCTGTGTTTTAGCTTTTAAAGACGGTAAAAGCGCCCCTTTATCGGTTAACTTCAGCATATTTATACTGGTTTTATCAGGGCATTCACCTTGGCGCAGTGCACTCGGTAGTGCAATATGAATAGTTTCACCCAGTGGATAACAATAATAACGTGCAGTAAACTTCAGCAGCTCCAAATGTTGCGCAGATAACACCGGCGAGTCGTCAATAACTTCAATAATAGATTTGATTTTGCCTTCGGGAACTTCTGTATCGGCTTTTAAGCTAAGGATAACCGCTACTTTTCGTTGATTACCAAAAGGGACGAGTACGCGCATGCCTGGCTGTAATTGAGTCGGCGGTAGTAATTGCTCATCCACTTTATAATCAAAGGTGCGAGGTAAGGGGACTTTTATTGCAACTTCAGCAAAACGCATAACAACTCAACTAAGAAACCGAATGGCTTAATGTACTAAAAATAGTATTAAAAGCCCACCAACAAATCCATAATGGCTAGCCGTTTGCCGACTTTTTAGCAAAAAGAATAATTAAAGCTTGTGTGCGTGCGGGTTGTTGGATAAAATTCGCGACCAATAAATTTGTTTTAACGACGTATGGTGCCAGACTTCGGGTTTGGAGAGCGATGCGGCCTTAACTAGAGGTTCCTATGAAAGAAGGTATTCACCCTAAGTACGAAGTAATTTCTGCAACTTGTTCATGCGGAAACAAATTCGAAACTCGTTCTACTTTGTGTAAAGACATTCACTTAGACGTATGTTCTGCGTGTCACCCGTTTTACACTGGTAAGCAAAAGATTTTAGACACTGGCGGCCGTGTTGATCGCTTCAACAAGCGCTTCGGTGCACTTAGCAGCAAAAAATAATTTTTTGTTTCTATGTAAAAAAAGCACCTTAGGGTGCTTTTTTTGTGCCTAAAATTCACTTATCCCTCCATTTTTATAACAGTTTTGTATTTATTATTTTTGCATAACTATTTCCTGTTCTTATTCTGAATATGCATAAACATTTACAGACAAAATAGCCAATACTCTCTATATTTTTATTTGTTACATTTTAAATATGCTACTTAAACGTAGGTAACGTGAAGTTATTTGTATTTAAAATTAAATAAAGTTCGATATTTCTCTATTTTAATTTGAGACTGAAAAATACGCTTCATCAAAATTGATTAAGGGCAGAAATTACCTGTAATTTTAATTTTTATGACGAATTAATATTTTAAAATTGTCAGGATAATCTAGGGAAGTTGCTGATAAATCACTTAAAATTAACAGTTCTAGCATATAACAGGATAGACCTGATATTGCTTGGAATTTAAAAATAATAAAGGTATCGTAGAATAAAACTACCTCTCACTTTAACTTAAATTGCAGGATATAATCGCGTTATGTCAGATTTTCGTGAACAAGCACTACATTACCATGCCCATCCCGTTCCAGGTAAAATCAGTATTGAGCTGACTAAGCCCGCTGAGACGGTTAAAGACCTCGCGCTCGCATACAGCCCAGGTGTTGCAGAACCTGTTCGTGAAATTGCCGCTGATCCAGCAAATGCTTACAAGTATACTGGTAAAGGAAATATGGTTGCGGTTATTACTAACGGCACCGCAATTTTAGGCTTAGGGAATTTAGGCCCACTTGCCTCAAAACCAGTAATGGAAGGCAAAGCATTATTATTTAAACGTTTTGCAGGACTAGACTCAATTGACATTGAAGTTAAGCATCGCACAACCGAAGACTTTATCAACACGGTTGCGAATATTGCAGACACGTTTGGTGGTATCAATTTAGAAGATATTAAAGCACCAGAATGTTTTGAAATAGAAAAAGCACTGATAGAGCGTTGCAGCATTCCTGTGTTTCATGATGATCAACATGGTACGGCAATTGTTACGGCTGCGGGTATGCTAAATGCATTAGAAGTACAAGGCAAAGCAATTGAAGATGCGATTATCGTATGTTTAGGTGCTGGTGCTGCAGCCGTTGCCTGTATGGAGCTTTTAATTAAGTGTGGCGCCTTACGTGAACATATTTATATGTTAGACCGTAAAGGGGTTATTCATACACGTCGTGATGACTTAAATGAATATAAGCAATTATTTGCAAACAATACGGATAAACGTACTTTACAAGATGTAATTGAAGATGCCGATGTGTTTGTTGGTGTATCAGGCCCAAATTTATTAGCCGCCGATGATTTAAAATTAATGGCTGACCGCCCAGTTGTATTTGCATGTTCAAACCCCGATCCTGAAATTGATCCGCAATTAGCACATGCTGCACGCAACGATCTTATTATGGCGACCGGCCGCTCTGATTATCCGAACCAAGTTAACAACGTACTTTGTTTTCCATTTATTTTCCGTGGTGCACTAGATGTACGCGCAAGTGAAATAAACGATGAAATGAAAATAGCTGCTGTAGAGGCAATTCGCAGTATTGCTAAAGAGCCAGTACCTGCTGAAGTACTGACTGCTGCAGGTATCGATAAATTAGAGTTTGGTGCTAAATATATTATACCAAAACCTATGGATCCGCGCTTATTGCCTCGTATCGCCAAAGCGGTTGCTCAAGCTGCAGTTGATTCGGGTGTGGCACAAATTGATATGCCAGAGAACTACATGGCGTAATTTTAAGTGTGAATTAACGCAAAAAAACCTCAGCATTTGCTGAGGTTTTTTTTATAACACAGATAAAGAAATTTAGTCTTCATTTAAAATAGGCACTTCTAGTCCCATTTCTTGCATTATTTTTTTCACCTCTTCAGGTACTTTTTCTGCATTGTCTTTACGTAGATCATCATCATTAGGCAGCGGTTGCCCTGTAAACGCATGCAAAAATGCTTCGCATAAAAGCTCACTATTTGTTGCATGGCGCAAGTTGTTTATTTGACGACGAGTACGTTCATCAGTTAATACCTTTAATACATTTAGCGGGATCGAAACGGTGATCTTTTTTACTTGTTCGGATTTTTTCCCGTGTTCTGCATATGGGTGAATATATTCACCATTCCATTTAGCCATAAGATGTATCGTTGCCTCAGATTATAAATTGCTCACACAGCATCAAAGCGTGTAAATATGCGTGAAATTCTATCGGTTTAAAAAAGATAGTCAAATACTAGTTATTTAGCTATCTAGACATTTAAATGTTTTGACATCTTAAACTGCATGCGCTACCTTTTAGACGTCTAAACATCCAAAATGGTAAAGGTGGCGAAAATGAGTGAAAAAAATAAGGCAACAATTGCTGTTCGTAGTGGAATAGAAGCCGACAAACAGCATGGTGCGGTTGTTCCACCGCTTTATTTATCAACAACTTACTCATTTGCTGACTTTGATACCAAGCGTCAATATGATTATGGCCGCAGTGGTAATCCTAATCGTGACATTTTGGCTGAGGCCCTCACCGAGCTTGAAGGTGGCGCTAAAGGCATTATTACTGCCACAGGCATGGCGGCAGTTCACTTAACCACTCAGTTATTAAATAGTGACGATACGTTAGTGATCCCTCACGATTGTTATGGTGGCAGTTATCGTTTATTTACTTCACTAGAAAAGCGCGGCTTGTTGAAACTTGAAGTGGTCGATTTCACTAAAAGCGAAAGCTTATCGCATATTCTTGCTATTAAACCTAAGCTGATCTGGATTGAAACACCGAGTAATCCAATTTTACGCTTAACTGATATTAAAGCAGTTACCGATATTGCTAAGCAGTGTGGTGCACTCGTTGCTGCCGATAACACATTTTTATCGCCGGCTTTGCAAAACCCGATTAAATTTGGTGCCGATATTGTGGTTCACTCAACCACTAAATATATCAATGGTCATTCAGATGTTGTTGGTGGTGCGGTTATTGCAGCTAGCGCTGAGCTTGGTGAAGAACTGGCCTGGTGGGCAAATAATATTGGCATTACTGGGGCGCCATTTGATAGCTATTTAACACTTAGAGGCTTACGTACGTTAAATGTGCGTTTGAGACAACACCAAGAAAACGCATTCGCTATTGCACAGTATTTAGAAAGCTCCCCGTTTGTTGAGCAGGTTTACTACCCAGGTCTTGAATCACACCCGCAACATGCGCTTGCTAAGGCGCAGCAGCTTGGCTTCGGTGCTATGGTCAGTTTTGATATAAAAGGCGATATAAACGATGCGGCCGCGTTTTTAACGCGCTTAAATGAGTTTAGTTTAGCGGAATCATTAGGTGGAGTGGAAAGTTTGATTTGTCACCCTGCAACTATGACCCATGCAGGCATGGAAGCGACTGCACGTGCAGAAGCTGGAGTAGGCGACACGCTTATTCGTATTTCGGTGGGTATTGAAGATGTAAAAGACTTACTTACTGATTTAGACAGAGTATTTAATTTAGTACGCCCTGGACAAGCAGATAACGCGCTAGCTGCAAAAAAGGGTGCTAGTGAGTCATTTGGTTCAGCAAAATTAAACGCGGCGCATCCGGCGTTATGGTAGTACCTACCAATTTTGAAAATATAAAAAAACATGAAGTCGAGTGGGTATTAACATGGTAAATCAGGTTCATAAATTTGGTGGTTCGAGTTTAAGCTCAGCGGATCGCTTTAAAAGTGTCGCAAATATTATTTTAACTCATGCTCAAGCAGGAGATTGTGTGGTGGTATCGGCTGCCGGGAAAACCACCGATACCTTGGTTAAATTGTGGCAAAGCTATCAACAGCAAGATCCCCAAGCGATTGCTGATATAATTTTGTTATTAAGTAATCACCAATCTGTGCTTATTGAGCAATTGCTTATATCCAGTGCCAAGCATGAAGCTCTCGGTATACTTGCCACTGAGCTAAGCACGATTACCCAGCAGACCAAGCAAGGTACTTTAGCTGAAGCTTGGCTATTAGCCCATGGCGAATTATGGTCTGCAAGGCTATTAAGTGCTTACTTAGAGCAGCTTAACGTTAGTGCTTGCGCTCATGACGCTAGGCAGTTATTTACTATAGACGCAGGCCAGTTGCAGCATGCTAATAATCAGCAGCAGTGCTTAAAAGCCATAGATACGAGTAAAATTAATGTCGTTACAGGGTTTATTGCGGCTAATTTACTACATGAAACCGTGACCCTGGGACGAAACGGCAGTGATTACAGTGCTACTTTATTAGCGCGATATTGCAATGCTAAAAAAGTGTCTATTTGGACTGACACTCAAGGTGTTTTTAGTACTGATCCACGTAAGGTAGCTAATGCGGTTAAGTATGCGCGGGTGTGCCGCGAACAAGCCAATTTATTAGCGAGACTAGGGAACCCTGTATTACATGCTAAGACATTATCGCCATTAAAAGGGACCGACATAGAGTTAATTGTTCGCAGCAGCTACGATCTGCAAGGCAGTCACACTGAAATAGTTAAACCCGGAATGAGTAAAAAAAAGCGTTTTTTAACTACGATTAATAATGTGGATTTACTCACTGTTGATGATTTGAGTGAAGGCGAGGTAGCGCATGCTAGTCAGCTTATTCAGCATAGTTTACATCACTTTGAACAAGCGGGCGAAATCTACTTGGTAGTCCCAGCGTCGACGACATATCAGCTGGTTAATTATTTTGCTGGCCGAGCCAACATTAGCGAGTCTAACTTAAATGGGGTTGCAATTATTGCATCAGAGCAAGATATAGCGACGCTCGGTAAGCAAAGTGCCGCTTTACTTCAAGGGCAATCAATCCAACCTCGTTTTACTCATTTTGGTGAAGATTATACGTTATTACTAACCGATCAAGTGCTTGAGAGTGATGTGCTGAGTTTGTTGCATGATAAATTGATTAATAAAGCGCAAGAAATAGCTTTAATTATTGCAGGACTCGGTAATGTAGGTGCTGAATTTATGCGCCAACTACCAGCTCAACTAGCTCGTTTATCATCTGATTTTAACGTTAAGTTAGTGGCATTACTGCGCTCAGAGCAGATGCTGGTTAATGCCAATGGGTTAGACTGTGAAAACTGGCAGCAACAATGGGAAAACCATGCCAGCCCCTATCAGCAAGCTGATTTATTGTCATACATTGATACGCTTGAGTATGAACATAAGGTAGTGATTGATATCACCGCCAGTGAATGTTTTAGCAACCTTTATAGCAAATTTGTGGAATTAAATTGTCACTTAATTAGTGCCAATAAATACGCAGGCACTGCCCCGCTGAGCTGCTATCAAACATTACGTGAAAATTTGGCGCAGCGAGGCTTACACTGGCGTTATAATGCCAGTGTGGGAGCCGGATTACCGATTAATTTTGCATTAGCCGATTTACAAAACAGTGGTGATAAAATAACGCGTATAGAAGGCGTGTTTTCTGGTACGTTGTCGTGGCTGTGCAGTAGTTACGATGGCAGCAAGGCATTTTCAGATTTGGTGCTTGAAGCACAAGCTTTAGGGTTTACCGAGCCTGATCCGCGAGAAGATTTATCTGGGCGAGATATGCAACGCAAGTTGCTTATTTTGGCGCGTGAGTTAGGTATTGAATTAGAACTTAATGATATTTCGTTATCGGCGTTAATGCCCGATGAACTAAGTAAAGGCAGTTGGAGTGACTTCCTTGATAACAAGGCAAGCTTAGATGCGTTTATTCAGCAGCATGCACAAGCGGCTCAGCAACAAAATGCATCCCTGTGTTACACCGGACTATTAGAGTTTAAAAACAATAAGCTAGACGCTAAGGTCGGGATTGCTTATGTACCAAAAAGCGAAGCAGTTGCTAATTTAACACCTGGCGATAATATTTTTGTGATTAATACTCAGTGGTATAATCAAAACGCATTAGTTATCCAAGGCCCCGGCGCGGGTAAAGAAGTAACAGCTGCAGGTGTTCATTCAGATTTATATTGGCTAGTAAAAAATATTAGTTAGACCATCAAAAAGGCCGCTAATCAGCGGCCTTTTAAGCATAAGTAGCATTTAAAAGAGATCTTCTTCGGTTTTAGTACTTTCTTCAAATACATCATTTGGCTGTGATAGCACATACTTTGTAGGTGCCGTGCCTTTCTCAAAGTATTCAAAGCGGCTGGTATAATCATTTTTATGACTTAATAGCCCCGTTTCTAGGTCGATACGAATTGAAACTAACCCTTCAGGGGGTTCAATTGGCGCAGCGGGTTTACCATCAAGTGCGACTCTCATAAAATCAACCCATGCAGGCTGAGCTGTTTTAGCACCTGACTCTGCACCTGATATTTGGCCACTTGCTAAATTATTATTATAGGTTGAACGTCCCAGTGTATTTCCTGGATTATCAAAACCAACCCAAACAGAGGTCATCACATCGCGATTAAAGCCGCTAAACCAAGTATCTACAGAATCATTGGTGGTGCCTGTTTTACCCGAAAGGTCACGACGTTTTAGTGCTTGTGCACGCCAACCTGTTCCACTCCAACCTGTTTTATGAGACCAGCTACCACCCCCCCAAATTGCGCTGTTCATAGCACTGGCAATTAAAAACGCATTTTGTTTGGATATAATTTGCGGCGCGCAATTTGGTACTACTTGCTCATTGAGTACTGATGCTTTAGGTGCAGGTGTTTCATCATCACAAATTATAGTCGGGTTAGTTTTAAATAAGGTATTGCCCATGGCATCTTGAATTTGTGAAATAAAGTATGGCTCAATTAGGTGACCGCCATTAGCAAAAGCACTCATACCACGAGCTAACTCTAGTGGGGTGATGGATGCACTGCCTAATGCCAGCGATTCACTGCGATTTATATCTTCATCTGCAAAGCCAAATTTAAGTAAATGATCGGCTGTACGTTGTAAACCAACACCACGTAATAAACGTACCGAAATCACATTTTTTGATTGTGCTAACGCACGGCGAATACGAATAGGGCCATTATAAATGGCGGGGCTATTTTTAGGACGCCATGCAACGCCTTGGCTTTTATCCCATTGATTTATAGGAGCATCATTTAAAATTGACGCTAAGGTGTAACCTTTTTCAAGTGCGGCAGAGTATATGAATGGTTTTATGTTAGAACCCACTTGGCGCTTAGCTTGCACAGCACGGTTATACTGACTTTGCTCAAAACTATAGCCACCCACAATAGCTTTAATGCGTCCGTCTAGAGGATCCAAAGACACTATGGCACTAGCCGCTTCGGGGATTTGGCTCAAAATATAGCTGTTATCGTCATTTTTACGCAGCCATATTTGCATGCCTGGCGATAATATATCGCTTGCTGTTTTAGGGGCAAAGCTTTGGCGATAGCGGGTAATAAACTTACGTGCCCACTTCAGATTATCCCAAGTTAATGTTGTACGTTCGCCGCTTTTGAGTATTACTTCAGCGCTTTTGTCGTATACATTTAAAACTGCAGCAGTTTTTAAAGGGCCTAGTTCATTCACTTCTTTTAATATGTTTAATAGCTTAGGCTCAGAAGGTGCAGGCTCTGTTTGTGGATCCCATAAAATGGCTTCAGGCCCTCTAAATCCATGACGCATATCATAGGCATGTAAATTATTGACTAACGCTGTTTGTGCCGCCTGTTGAACATGTGATTCAACAGAAGTAAATACTTTGTATCCCGAGTTATAGGCTTTATCTATTCCGTAGCGCGACACCATTTCAGCACGTACCATTTCTGAAATATACGGCGCATACAAATCAATTTCAGCACCATGGAAATACGCGGTAATAGGTTGGTTTATTGCTTCGTTATATTGTGCTTTAGAAATATATTTTTCGTCTAGCATTCGTCCCAATACCACATTTCTTCTGGCTTTGGCTCGCTCTGGATTACGAATCGGGTTAAGTGCTGAAGGCGCTTTTGGTAAACCTGCAATCATTGCCATTTGTGCAAGAGTTAACTCTTTTAGTTCTTTACCATAATAAACTTGAGCGGCTGCACCAATACCAAAAGCTCGATTACCTAACTCTATTTTATTTAAATAGAGCTCAAAGATCTCATCTTTTGAAAGTAAGTTTTCGATATGGATGGCAATAAATATTTCTTTTACCTTACGAATGTAGGCTTTTTCTCGTGTTAAGAAAAAGTTACGAGCCAGCTGCATCGTAATTGTACTGGCACCTTGCTTCTTTTCACCGGTAGAAATAAGTACCAGCGCTGAGCGAACAATACCAATTGGATCAATACCAATGTGGTCATAAAAGCGATTATCTTCAGTTGCTAAGAAAGCGTGTAACAAAGGCTCAGGAATTTGGTCTATAGTTACAGGGATTCGTCTTTTTTCACCAAATTGGTTGATTAAAAGCCCATCTTTGGTAAATACTTGCATAGGCGTTTGTAATTGCACGTTTTTTAAAACCTGCACGCTGGGAATATCGGATTTAACGTAGTAATAAAGGCTGAGCAATGTAATTAGTGCAAGTAATGCACAAATGATCAAAAATTGTAAAGTTCTTTTTAATAAAATCACTGATATTTCCCTAAACGGACTCCCAATTACAGGTTGAGACTGCTAGTATATATTGATTAAAAATTGAATAATATTTTTTAAGATATAAATTATAACTTGTTTATTATTAAAACAAAGGCAAAGTTGCAAACATGCTAAGTCAATTAATAAAAAAACCATCGCCTATGATGGTGGGTATTGATATAGGATCGCACTCTATCAAGGCCGTGCTTTTAAGTGAAACAGAAACTGGGCTTCGACTAGAAGCACTTGCAATTGAACCTATGCCAAAAGGCGCTATGAGCGAGCGTAACATTCAAGACATTGAAGCAATTGGCAATGTGATAACCAAGTTAAAACGAAAGTTACCAAAGTCACTCAAATTTGCTGCTGTTGCTGTTTCAGGGCAAACAGTGATTACCAAAGTTATTTTCATGGATGTTTCCTTAAGCGACGCTGAATTAGAGTCACAGATTGAAATTGAAGCCGACAGCTTGATCCCCTATCCGTTAGATGAAGTTAGTCTTGATTTCGAAAAACTCTCAACTAACAGCGCCGATCCGAGTAAAATTAATGTCTTACTCTCTGCAGCGAGAACGGAAAGTGTGGAAGCGAGAGTAGGCGCGCTAAGCGCTGCAAACTTAACGGCAAAAGTTGTCGATGTTGAAAGTTATGCGCTAAGCCGGGCTATGGATGTCTATTATCAACAACTTCCATCAGATGCGTTTGATAAAACGGTGGCAGTGGTCGATATTGGTGCTGTGCTCACATCAGTGAGTGTGGTGCAATCAGGTGAAACAATTTATACCCGTGACCAAGTATTTGGCGGCGACCAATACACAAACAGTATTGTTGCTTACTACAATAAAGGTTTTGATGAGGCCGAAATTGGTAAAACAACGGGTGATTTACCGCCTAATTACACATTTGAAGTGTTAGCACCTTTTCAAACCTCGTTATTACAGCAAGTTCGTCGTGCTGTGCAAATGTTTTTAACCACAACAGGTAAAGAGCAGTTAGATTATATTGTACTGACGGGCGGCTCAGCCATGATTAAAGGCATTGATAGACTGTTAATTGAAGAATTAGGGATACATACGGTTGTTGTAGAACCATTTGATAAAATAGAAATATCACCTAGAGTTGATCGTAATATAATACAGCGTCACCGCACTCAATTTGCAATTGCGACTGGCCTGGCGTTGAGGAGTTTTTCATCATGCCACATATAAATCTATTACCTTGGCGTGAATTACAGCGTGAGCAGTCTAAAAAGAAATTTATAACACTGCTGATGGCAGTCGTTATTGTTTGCTTTGTGACTATGTATGCGCTGAGTGCATTTTATAGCGGCCTCAAAGAAGGGCAAATGCTAAAAAATAATTACCTTAGCTCAGAAATTACAATGCTCGATCAAAAAATCCGCGATATACGTGATTTAGACAAGAAAAAAGAAAACCTACAACAACGTATGCGATTAATTGAAGAGTTACAAAGCAGTCGTAACTTAGGTACGCAAATAATGGATGAAGTGGCTAAAATAGTACCTGCTGGTGTTTATTTGACCAAGCTTGAGCGCAAGGGCAGTCAAATTCATGTATTAGGAAAGAGCGAATCTAACAACCGCTTATCTACTATGCTCAGGCAGGTGCAAAGTTCTTACCTATTAGAACGCCCAATTATGCAAGGTATTGTTGCAGGCGACCAATCCTCTCGTTTGCTCAGCGATTTTAATATGGAATTTTACGTAAAGCCATTTGGCCAAATAGGTGAGGTGCGTAATGAACCTTAATCTTAAATCGTTTACAGAGATAGATTGGAATGAAATAGAGCTAGATAATATAGGCGAGTGGCCAGTTATTGTAAAAACAATGTGTGCTACTATAATTGCTTGTTTAGTCTTGTTTTTTAGCTATAGTTTATTTGTGTCGGATGAAATTGACAGCTACCACAATGCGGTAGCCAAAGAGATAGAATTACGCACAACCTACCGAACTAAATATGCAGTTGCCAGTAAGCTTGATATTTATCGTGAACAAATGATTGAGATGGAAGATAAATTTTCTCAGCTATTAAAGCGCCTACCTACCTCAAACGAGACGCCAGGATTATTAGACGATCTTTCTTATGTGGGTACAACCAGTGGTTTAACATTTTTAAAAATTGGTTGGTTACCAGAAGTTGAAAAAGAGTTTTATACCGAGCTACCCATTAAAATTGAAGTAGTAGGCACTTATCATGAGTTTGGTGAATTTGTAGGAAAAGTTGCTCAGTTGCCAAGAATTGTAAGTTTACATGACTTTTCTATTTTATCATCTGGCGAAAAGCAGCTAACATTTAGTGTAGTAGCAAAAACTTATCGTTATGAAGAGGGGGTGAGATGATGAAGCAACTTCTCTTTTTAACGACCGCAATATTGTGGCTCAGTGGCTGTAACGAAGATACATCTGAGCAAAAAGAATTTATTGACCAGGTTAAGGCAAACACCACTGCACGTGTCGAAAACATACCTGAGTTGGTTAAGTTTGAACACTTTGCATATAACGCCAAAGATTTACGTAGCCCTTTTGTAGCACCAGAACCAGAAATTATACAAAATAAGCTTACACAAGTTAAAAACTGTCTTCACCCAGACCCAGAGCGTGTTCGTCAGCCTCTGGAAAAGTACCCATTAGATAATTTAGCAATGAAGGGCACAATAGGATCGAACGGTAAAACATGGGCGCTCATTACAGCTGCTGATAACACCTTACATCGAGTATCTATAGGGAGCTATTTGGGCACCTATGACGGAAAAGTAAGCAGTGTTAATAGTGACTATATTGAATTAGTAGAATTAATCCCTGATGGGTCAGGTTGTTGGAAAGAACGTTTGACCAAATTAGAAATGTTAGAGGCGGCAACCAATGGCGCAAGTTAATAAGAAAAATGGTATTTCCTATATGCACATAGATGAGTGTTCACACCACCGTATTTTAACGATTGTGTTATTTGTATTTTTATTACTCATGACTAAAACGGTTAGTGCAGCCCCTTTACTCTATGACGTCCGATATAACCCATTACTTAAAGGTGAAACCGAGTTACAACTGGTCTTTGATGAAGAATTACAGCAGCAACCTGATGTACAAGTTTTTAATAGTCCGGCACGTATAGAGCTTTTATTTAATGCAGTTGAGCTAGATGAAGGGTTGGCAAATATTGCGATTAACCAAGCAGGAATAAGTAACATCAGTAGCATGATGACCAGTGCGGGTTTAAAGGTAACCATTAACCTAGAGCGATTAAAAATTTATGAGACTGAGGTTAACAACAACTTAGTTTCAATAAGAATATCTGATAACCCACTGACAGAACAAATAGTAACAACCAGTGAAGATGAACCTGCTTATACCTCTAGTTATATTAATGGCATTCAAGCTATTGATTTTCGCCGTGGTGAAAAAGGTGAGGCTAAAGTGCTTGTTTACCTGCAAGATACTCAGGCGGCTATTGAGGTTCATGAAAGTGGTGGGAAGATAATTGCAGAGTTTCATCATACCGATATTTTAGATGACTTATTGTATGAATTAGATGTTCTTGATTTTGGTACTGTCGTGAGCAGTATTGAAACATTTAAGGAAGATAACCTTACACGTATTGTGATTGAACCTAATACTGCTTTTGCTTACACGTATCAGCAAATTGAAAATATTTTTACCTTAACGGTTGAGAAAGATGAGACTCAAAATGCATTCTTAGATGGGGGGAAAGAATACTTAGGTCGCCCTATGACGCTTAACTTTCAAGACATCCCTGTTCGCTCCGTGTTGCAGATTATTGCAGGCTACAATGACTTTAACTTGGTAACCAGTGACTCTGTAACAGGTAACATTACCCTTCGTTTAGATGGCGTTCCATGGGACCAAGCGTTAGACGTAGTGCTAAGAATTAAAGGCTTAGACAAACGTATGGATGGATCTATTTTAATGGTAGCGCCATCTGAAGAACTTGCTGCCCGTGAAGCGAAAGAGTTAAAAGCTAAGCAACAAGTTGAGGATTTAGAGCCACTCTACAGTGAATATATCCGTTTAAATTACGCAAAAGCAGAAGATTTTGCCGACTTATTAAAAACAGACACCAATAGCATTATTACAGCTCGAGGTAGTGTTTCTGTTGATCAACGTACCAATACGTTATTAATGAAAGACACTGCAAAAAGTATTGAAAGTGTTCGCCGTATGGTCGAAACCTTAGACATCCCAGTCAAACAAGTGGTCATTGAAGCGCGAATGGTAACCGTACGTGACAACGTAACAGAAGACTTAGGGGTTCGTTGGGGGTTCAGTGATCAACAAGGTTCTGATGGTATTTCGGGTACCTTAGAAGGGGCTGAAACGATTTCTAACGGCATTATTCCTAGCCTTTCAGATCGACTTAACGTTAATTTACCGGTAGCGAATCCATCGGCAAGTATTGGTATGCATATAGCCAAACTAGCAAATGGAACATTGATTGATTTAGAGTTAACTGCGCTCGAAGAAGAAAATAAGGGTGAAATTATTGCGAGTCCGCGTATCACTGCTGCCAACCAGCAAAAAGCGCGTATAGAGCAAGGTACTGAGATCCCCTATGTGGAATCTGCTTCAAGTGGTGCAACAACCGTGAGCTTTAAAAAAGCAGTGTTGAGTCTAGAAGTGACACCTCACATCACGCCAGACAACAAAGTTATTTTAAACTTAATAATTACTCAAGATACCCGTGGAGATACCGTTCAAACAGGAACTGGCCCTGCAGTTGCCATTGATACGCAACAAATTGAGACTCAAGTTCTCGTTGAGAATGGACAAACGGTAGTGTTGGGTGGTATTTTCCAACAGCAAATTATTAATTCGACCAAAAAAGTACCTTTATTGGGCGACCTTCCTTATGTAGGAAGACTATTTAAAAGCACAAGCGAGTTTAATGAAAAGCGCGAACTGCTGATTTTTGTCACACCTAAAATCCAAATAGACTAATTACCTAACCTGAGCTCTGCTTGAGATAGATTACTATTCAGGGCTCAGGTTATTCAAACTATCTAGGTTGCACAACAAACCAGACGGTATTGGCATGTCATTTAGTTATCTTGGTGTGAACACTCCCTGTAAATGTACAATTAGGCAGTATATAGTTTTTTATGTACTGTACTGCGGATGCATTTTAAGGCTGCGTTTATGTTGTTTGTAACTGAGTTTTTTGTGAAATTACCATACAAAAGCGTTTACGAAGTAACACGTAGTAACCTTAAGTTGCATAAATTTTAACCCTAGAAGATAAACTTGCCTATAATAAGGTGCTTTTTTGTTAACCAATGGGTAATTATTTAGTTTAATTGCTCGTTATATGGCTTTTTATCCTAATTGACTTGAAATACCCGACCGATTACTGAGATAATCCCTTTCTTAATTTTGGGGCCAGGTCGTTAGGCGGGGTTTTATTTCAAATTTTAGAGTTCGTTTGTACTAAAAGATATGGCTGAGAAACGTAATATATTTCTAGTTGGCCCCATGGGGGCTGGCAAAAGCACGATTGGTCGTCACATCGCTGACCAATTACACCTTGAATTTGTTGATTCTGATCAAGAAATCGAACGTCGCACGGGCGCAGATATTGCCTGGGTATTCGATCTTGAAGGTGAAGAAGGCTTTAGACTTCGTGAAGAATCTGTTATTGGCGACTTAACCGAGATGCAAGGTATTGTTCTTGCTACGGGTGGTGGCTCAGTAATGAGTAAAGAAGTTCGAAACAAGCTTTCGGCTCGCGGTATTGTAGTATACCTAGAGACACCGATTGAAAAGCAAGTTGCACGTACGCAACGCGACAAGCGTCGCCCATTACTGCAAACAGAAGAAGCACCTCGTGATGTACTTGAGCGCTTAGCAGAAGAGCGTGAACCATTATATAAAGAAGTAGCTGATTTTGTTGTACGCACTGATGAGCAGAGCGCGAAAGTTGTTGCTAACCAAATCATCGAGAAATTGGATTTTTAAAAGCCAGTATTAAAAAGGACTAACCCAGCATGCTTGAATTAACTGTTAATTTAGACGAGCGAAGTTATCCTATTTATATTGGTCAATCTGCACTTCAAGATACAGGCCGTCTAATACACCATATTGGTGATTGTCGGCCTATCATCATTACTAATGAAACGATTGCACCGTTGTACCTTCAACAGTTGCTTGATTCACTAGCACAGCTAAACCCACTGCATTTTATTATTCCAGATGGTGAGCAATATAAATCACTCACTTGGTTTGAAAAAATATCAGCATTCTTACTTGAAAATAACTGCGGACGTGACACCTGTTTAATTGCATTAGGTGGTGGCGTAGTTGGTGATTTAACTGGTTTTGTTGCTGCTTGTTATCAGCGTGGTGTGCCTTTTATCCAAATACCTACCACGTTACTGTCTCAAGTTGATTCTTCAGTGGGTGGTAAAACAGCAGTTAATCATCCGCTGGGTAAAAATATGATAGGGGCTTTTTACCAACCCCAAGCTGTGTTTATAGATACGCGTTCGTTACATACTTTACCTACCCGTGAATTTGCTGCTGGCATGGCTGAAGTTATTAAGTACGGCCTCATTTACGATACTGAGTTGTTTGCTTATTTAGAGCAAAATATCATTCAATTACAACAGTTAGATGAAGCCTGTTTACAGCATGTTATTTTCAGATGCTGTGAAATTAAAGCGCTCATTGTTGCACAAGATGAGAAAGAGCAGGGCCTTCGTGCGCTATTGAATTTAGGGCACACGTTTGCCCATGCTATAGAAGCACAAATGGGTTATGGGGTGTGGCTGCATGGTGAAGCCGTAGCGACAGGTATGGTGCTTGCTGCCAAACTTGCTCATACTCGTAACGACTTAACACTGCAAGATGTAGAGCGTATTACCACATTAATAGCAGCGTATAATTTACCAATCGAAATCCCTAGCGATATGACTAGTGAGCAATTTTTACTGCATATGCGCAAAGATAAAAAGAATAAAAAAGGGACTATCCGATTTATTTTACCCATCAAGTTTGGTCAGTGTGCATTAGTTGATGATGTATCAGATGATCAAGTTAGAGCATTGATCGAGCAATAAATGCAGTCACAAATTTTACCAAGCCGTGCGGCTTTGGTGGATAGAATCGCATTGCAATTTGAATATGGTCAAAACCTAATTGTTTTATTGGGTACCTCTGGTCTAGGTAAAAGCTATTTGCTTGAAACCTTCATTACTGATAAATATAACGATTTTAATAAAGCGTTTGTGCAAGTTGGTGCACAGATGACTGATGTGCAATTAATGACTCAGTTATTAGAACAAAGCTTTAATGCCCCTTTAATTGACCACAATCTAAGCTTATCGCAAAACTATTATCAATTAGCGCAACAACAACAATGTGGCGCGTGTTTATGGGTGATTGATGGCGGTAGGCACCTATCTGAAGAACTCATTGCAGAGCTTGAGCTGTTATCAAAAAATGCGCCTAATGTGTTGTATATTATGATTGCATCACAGTCTAAATTAGCATTCAAAGATGCAGTTAATATTCATTTAGAGCCATTAAATATAGTTGAAAGTAAGCAGCTCATGGGATGGTATTTTACGAGCTTACCTTATGATGAAGATCCTGTCTTTCAAACCTTTTTAGTTGAAGCTCAAGGTAATCCGAGTTTGTTATTAGCCTGGCAGCCTAGTGAGCAGGTTGCTGATATTGTAGTTAAAGATAAGGTTTCTTGGCGCTTACAGCTGCTAACACTATTACTCATAATTATGTTGTTGATCATTGGTCTTGTGTACAAAGCTGATATGACCCAGTGGTGGGAAAGTGCCAATCGCCAAATTGATGAGCAAGTGCTATCAACCGCTATTACAACTGAACAAGCAATTGAAAATAAACCACAGCAGTTCATAGCGCCTAAAAGTATTGAGCCGCCAGCAGCTGTCATTCAAAAGCCCACTCAAGACAACACCAATAATAATGTTCCAGCGATAGTCGGCAGCTTAACGGAATCAACGAGCGTTGTTGAACAGGAAAAGCCGGCATCAAAACCCGTTGAAGAAAAACCTATTACTAAACCTGAAAAAACAAAGTCGCAAAACCCAATAGTAAAAATACCCAGTAATTGGTACTTACAACAGCCTGAAGATAATTTTGTTATTCAGCTTTTAGCGGTAACTCAGCAGCAGGTAGGTAATGAGTTTATTGTTAAACATAAGCTAGAAAATATCGCTAATACCTACCAAACTAAACGAAATGGTAAAATGTGGTGGGTGGTAACTACAGGCAGCTTTGCTAACTTAAATGAAGCAAAACAAGCACTGCAAGCACTTCCTGCTGAGGTTAGAAAAAATAAACCTTTCTATAAAAAAATTAGTAAAATAAAACAAGAAATTGCACGAGTTGATCAGTAAACTCAGTAACTTTAGTGTAAAATCGCGCAACACCGAATTGAAGTAAAGAGCCAATGCAGCAAAAGAGTAGAGCCTTCCTTAAATGGGCCGGCGGAAAATACAGCCTCGTTGAAGATATTAACGCGCGACTAAATCAAGCAAGTAAGCATGCTGATACCTTGGTTGAACCTTTTGTTGGTGCGGGCTCAGTGTTTTTAAACAGCAATTTTAAACACTATGTACTTAACGATATTAATGCTGATTTAATCAATTTATATAAAGAGCTCAAGCGTTCGCCTGATGAGTTTATTAGTGATGCCAAAAAATTGTTTGTTGATTTAAACAACCACTCAGATGCATATTATGATTATCGTGTGCAGTTTAATCAAAGTAGCGATGTATATGAACGAGCCATCTTATTTTTATATATGAACCGTCATGGTTATAACGGATTATGCCGCTATAACTTAAAGGGCATTTTTAATGTGCCTTTTGGTAAATATAAAAAGCCTTATTTTCCTGAAAAAGAAATGTACTTTTTTGCTAGCAAAGCGCAACAGGCTACATTTACCTGCCTAGGCTACGATGATGTGTTTAAACTGGTGCCTAAAAATGCGGTGATTTATTGCGATCCGCCTTATGTGCCATTAAGTAAAACAGCATCGTTTACCTCGTATGCTAAAGGCGGATTTAACTTAGACGATCAGGCTAATTTAGCTAATTTGGCTGAACAAGCGGCATTTGAGAATAACACGCCAGTCCTTATTTCAAATCACGATACTGTATGGACACGCAAAATTTACAGCCAAGCTTCTTTGGATAAAATTCAGGTTAAGCGCACGATCAGTCCAAAAGGCGGTTCACGAAATAAAGTAGATGAGCTAATGGCTATGTACTTAGCACCGAAGTCACGGTTGCATAAATAGCCAGCACAAATAATACAAAAAGTACCACGGCAATGGCTATTAATGTGATAGGAGAGTGGTGTTTAAAGTCTGTTTGACGTTTATCTTCAGATTGCACACCAAAAAATGCAGCTAGTACACTTTGTAAAGCGCTAAAAAAATGCTGCATTAATTAAAATAATGGTTTTATAGAAGAGGGTTTGTGCTTGTCATCAGTACCCGTTAATAACTCTAGCAAATCTAGGTAATGAAACTGAGCACTGCGGCTATCGCCGGTTAACCAAGAAGCCCAAGAGGAATCTTCTTCAATTTGAATACAACGGTTCACGCTATGATTAATAGCGCTAGTTTGTTCTTTATGAAGACAAGTGTTGGCTGAGCTTAATTCTTGCTCGGTATTTGAGCAAAGCGACGCTGCTCCAATAATGACACTTACCGACGTGATTAATAATCCAATTTTAAAAGCACGCATAATATAAACCTAATAATTTAGTTCTGCGCGCAGCATAACAAAACCTGCTTAAATAATACACTTTATTTTTAGCTATATTTATAGCTAATCATATCTCGGAATTTGTTTATAAGCGTATTTTATTTTTCTTAGTTCGCGCAATTAGTTGTTGTTACGGTAAATAAAAGTTAGTGACTAGCGTTGCTAATATAGCGCTATTTTTAAAGGCGCTACTTGGGTAACATCGTTAATTAAGTTACATTAACGCCATAAATTCTTCATTAATGGATTAGCAATGCTAAATTGTGAACAAAAATACTTAATAGCGCCCTCAATTTTATCTGCAGATTTTGCACGCCTTGGCGAAGATGTCGACAAAGTTTTAGCTGCAGGGGCTGATGTTGTCCATTTTGATGTAATGGATAACCATTACGTACCTAACTTAACAATAGGCCCAATGGTGTGTAAAGCACTTCGCGACTACGGTATTAAAGCCCCGATTGATGTTCACCTAATGGTAAAACCGGTAGATAGTTTAATCCCACAATTTGCCGAGGCGGGTGCGTCAATTATTACCTTTCATCCAGAAGCCAGTGAGCATATTGACCGTACTTTGCAGTTGATAAAAGATCAAGGCTGCCAGGCAGGTCTAGTTTTTAACCCTGCAACGAGTTTAAGTTACCTTGATCATGTAATGGATAAAATAGACGTTATTTTATTGATGTCGGTGAATCCTGGGTTTGGTGGGCAAAGCTTTATTCCACAAACACTTGAGAAACTGCGAGAGGCAAAGCAACGCATTATTGATTCTGGGCGTGATATTCGTTTAGAAGTTGATGGCGGTATTAAGGTAGAGAATATAGCAGCTGCGGCTGAGGCGGGTGCTGATATGTTTGTTGCAGGCTCAGCTATTTTTAATCAGCCTGACTATAAAAGCGTAATTGATGAAATGCGCCAACAATTAGAAAGTATTAAATAATGAAATATGATGCGGCACTATTTGACCTAGATGGCACGCTAGTTGATAGCGTGTATGACTTATATATGGCCTTAAATCTAACGCTAAGCGATTTAGCGTTTCCTATAGTCAGTCAGCGATTAGTTGAAAGCTGGGTAGGTAATGGTATTGAGGTGTTAGTTAAGCGAGCTCTTTGCGGCGATATGCAAATTAGTGAGCACCTTGACGAAGTATTAAGCGAACGAGCTATCAACCTGTTTTATCAACATTACAGTGAGCAGGTCGGTGAATACAGCGTGTTATATCAGCATGTTGAAACGGGTCTTGCTGCTCTCAGTGGTATGCCTAAAGCACTTATTACTAATAAAGCACGCCGCTTTACTGAAATGCTTTTGGATAAGCTCGCTATTCGCAGTCATTTTGAGGTAATAGTGTGTGGCGACGACATGGCAAAAAAACCGTCACCTGAACCGCTTTTATTTGCTTGCGATGCATTAAATATTTCGCCTGATAAAGCGATTATGATTGGTGATTCAAAGAGTGACATACTGGCAGCTCAAGCCGCTAATATTGATGTGATAGCCCTTACATACGGGTATCATCAAGGAGATCAGCTAGGGGATTATAATCCGCAGTACCTATGCGATAACTTCTTAGCTATAATACCGACACTAACGCAGCGTTAAGCATTTTTAATTAAGTAAAAATAAAGGAAAATCATGAGTAAACCAGTAGTATTAAGTGGCATGCAGCCAACCGGTGGTATGACAATAGGCAACTATGTTGGCGCTATTAACCAGTGGGTTAAGCTACAGGAAGAATATGATAGCTACTTTATGCTTGCAGACTTGCATGCAATTACCGTACGCCAAGACCCTGAGTTATTGCGTGGTCGTGTACTCGATGGCGTTGCTTTATATACGGCGTGTGGCATTAACCCAGAAAAAGCGGCATTATTTGTTCAATCTCAAGTGCCAGAACATGCACAACTTGGTTGGGTATTAAACTGTTATGCGCAAATGGGTGAGCTTAATCGCATGACCCAGTTTAAAGATAAGTCGGCAACGCATGCTAATAATATTAATGTTGGGTTATTTGCTTACCCAGCTTTGCAAGCGGCTGATATTTTACTATACCAAGCAGATAAAGTGCCTGTTGGCGAAGATCAAAAGCAGCACCTTGAGTTAACGCGTGATATTGCTAATCGTTTTAACAATGTATACGGCGAGATTTTTACGCTGCCAGAACCTTATATTCCTGAGTTTGGTGCGCGAGTAATGAGCCTACAAGATCCACTGAAAAAAATGTCTAAGTCTGATGAAAACCCAAATGGCTTTATTATGATGTTAGACGAGCCTAAAAAGATTGAGAAAAAGCTTAAAAAAGCGGTTACTGATTCAGACGAGCAAGCACGCATTTACTTTGATCGAAGTGAAAAACCAGGCGTTTCTAACTTACTTACGTTATTAAGTGTTGCAACTAAGCGTCCAATCGAAGAGTTAGTACCTGAATACGAAGATAAAATGTATGGCCACTTGAAAAAAGACACCGCAGCAGCTGTTGTCAGCATGATAGAGCCAATTCAGGCTCGCTTTAAAGAAATACGTGAAGACCAAACATTATTAAATAACATCATGAAAATGGGGGCCGAGAAAGCCAGTGCCCGTGCTGAGAAAACATTAAAAGCAGTTTATGATGCGGTTGGATTTATTCCACGTCCATAAGCTTGTTTATTTGCAGATACAAAAATGCCGCTAATTTAGCGGCATTTTTGTATAATTTTAATAAGTACTTTTTTAATAATGTATATTTAAAGTAATGGTTTTAAGTAGTGCCCAGTATGTGAGCGCTGACATTCCGCCACTTCTTCTGGTGTGCCTGCAATCAGTATTTCACCGCCGCCAGCACCTCCTTCAGGGCCTAAATCAACGATCCAGTCGGCTGTTTTGATTACATCTAAGTTGTGCTCAATTACTACAATGGTATTGCCATGGTCGCGTAGGCGATGCAGTACTACTAATAACTGTTCAATATCAGCAAAATGGAGCCCCGTGGTTGGCTCATCAAGAATGTACAAGGTTTTTCCAGTATCACGCTTAGAAAGCTCACGTGCTAACTTAATTCGCTGTGCTTCACCACCCGAAAGTGTTGTAGCGGCTTGGCCTAAACGGATATAAGAAAGTCCAACATCCATTAGGGTTTTAAGTTTACGTGCAATAGCCGGTATTTTATCAAAGTAGTCATGGGCATCTTCAACGGTCATATCGAGCACTTGGTTGATGTTTTTACCTTTATATTGTACTTCTAAGGTTTCGCGATTATAACGTTTACCCTTACACACATCACACGGTACATAAACGTCTGGTAAGAAGTGCATTTCTACTTTGATAACGCCATCGCCTTGACACGCCTCACAACGGCCACCTTTAACATTAAAGCTAAAGCGACCCACTTTGTAACCACGTGAACGAGCTTCTTGAGTACCTGCAAACAGCTCACGAATACCGGTGAAAATACCAGTATAAGTAGCTGGGTTTGAACGCGGTGTACGGCCAATAGGGCTTTGGTCAATATCAATTACTTTATCAAAGTGCTCAAGTCCTGCAATTGACCCATAAGGAGCTGCTTCTGCAGTAGTTGCACCGTTGAGTTCAGTGTGGGCAAGTTTAAACAAGGTATCGTTAATGAGTGTAGATTTACCCGAGCCAGATACACCGGTAATACAGGTCATTAAGCCAAAAGGTATTTTTAAATCAACATTTTTTAAGTTATTACCAGTAGCACCAAACAGCTCTAACCATTTATCGTTAGTAGCATGGCGCTCTTTAGGTACTTCTATTTTACGTACGCCCGATAAAAATTGGCCGGTAACCGAGTCTTTGCTCGCTAAAATATCATCGCGCGTACCTTGAGCAATAACATGGCCGCCATGTACGCCAGCACCAGGACCAATATCAATAATATGATCAGCGGCGCGAATAGCGTCTTCATCGTGTTCTACAACAATAACGGTGTTACCCAAATCGCGTAAATGAACTAAGGTTTTCAATAAACGGTCGTTATCACGTTGGTGCAAACCAATTGAAGGTTCATCCAGTACATACATAACACCCACTAACCCAGCACCAATTTGACTCGCTAAACGAATACGTTGTGCTTCGCCGCCAGAAAGTGTGTCGGCGCTGCGCTCAAGTGATAAGTAATTTAGGCCTACATTTATTAAGAACGATAACCGGTCGCGAATTTCTTTTAGAATTTTTTCGGCGATTTGGCCTTTTTGCCCAGTTAAATGCAAACCTTCAAAAAAGCTCATCGCCTCACCAATACTCATATGCGTAATGGTTGGCAAGTTAGTTTGACCAATAAATACATTGCGTGCTTCTTGGCGCAAACGTGAGCCTTTACAACTAGGGCATGCTTGGCTGGTTTGATATTTGGCTAGTTCTTCACGCACTGAGTTTGATTCAGTTTCGCGGTAGCGGCGGTTCATATTATTTAACACGCCTTCAAATACATGATTACGTGTAATTAAATCACCGCGGTCATTACGATAATTAAACGCAATTTTAGTATCACCAGAGCCATCTAAAATAATTTTTTTATGTTCTTTTGCAAGCTCTTGATAGGGCACATCTAAATCAAACTCATAATGCTGTGCAACCGCTTGCAACATTTGATAATAGTAAAAACTGCGTTTATCCCAGCCTTTAATTGCACCACCAGCTAAGCTTATTTCAGGGTTATGAACCACGCGATTCGGGTCAAAGTATTGTCTTACACCTAAACCGTCACAGCTTTGACAAGCTCCTGCAGGGTTATTGAACGAAAATAAACGCGGTTCAAGTTCGGTCATTGCATAGCCACAGGTTGGGCAGGCGAAATTTGCTGAAAACAGCATTTCTTCAGCACTGCTATCGTCCATAAAAGCAATGTTGGCAACGCCGCCTGACATTTCAAGTGCCGTTTCAAAAGACTCTGCAAGACGTTGCTGTTGACCCTCTTTTACCTTAAAGCGATCAACCACGACTTCAATAGTATGCTTTTTATGTAAATCTAGCGGTGGTGGATCGGATAAGTCGCATACTTCACCATCTATACGAGCACGAATGTAACCTTGACTGGCAAGTTGTTCTAATAGTTTTACATGCTCACCTTTACGGTCTTTAACAACAGGGGCAAGTAGCATTAACTTAGTGCCTTCAGGCAGCGCTAATGCAGTATCGACCATTTGGCTAATTGTTTGCGCTGCAAGCGGTAAATCATGAGTTGGACAACGAGGTTCGCCAACCCGTGCAAACATTAAACGCAAGTAATCGTAGATTTCAGTTATGGTTCCCACGGTTGAACGGGGATTATGCGAGGTTGATTTTTGTTCAATGGAAATAGCAGGGGAAAGGCCTTCAATATGATCTACGTCGGGTTTTTCCATTAATGACAAAAACTGCCTTGCATAAGCAGAGAGTGATTCAACATACCGGCGTTGCCCTTCTGCATACAGCGTATCAAATGCAAGCGATGACTTTCCTGAACCAGATAAGCCAGTGATAACAATTAGTTTATCACGTGGGATGGTTAGGCTGATGTCTTTTAAATTGTGCGTTCGGGCGCCTCGGACTTCAATGTTTTCCATGCTATCTCGTTTATTGCCAAAATTATTTGTTCAGTATCGCATAATACGCTGCAATATTAATCCTTGATCATTGAAAAAATCCTTAGTTATAGACGATTAATTATTGCCAAGCTTGTGATAGAATCCTTGCCTAATTTTTTCACACAGTAAGATCACGCAAATAATGACCGCATCTTCACTTAATTCACGAGAGAAACGCGCCGCCGTATCGTTAGCGAGTGTGTTTGCATTTAGAATGCTCGGCTTGTTTATGCTGATGCCTGTTTTAGCTATTTATGGTCAATCGCTTGAAGGCTTTTCACCTATCTGGATAGGTTTTGCAATTGGTGCGTATGGTTTAACGCAGGCTGTATTACAAATTCCAATGGGACGACTGTCCGACAAAATAGGTCGCAAAAAAGTGATTGTAGGTGGCTTACTTGTATTTGCTTTGGGCTCAGTGATTGCCGCTTTGGCCGAGTCCATACAAATGGTAACGGTAGGGCGTGCCTTGCAAGGTATGGGCGCTATCGCCAGCGCATTGTTAGCGTTTGCATCAGATTTAAGTCGTGACGAACAACGACCAAAAGTCATGGCGGTGATTGGCATGAGCATAGGTATGAGCTTTGCCTTCGCTATGCTACTTGGACCTATAGTGGCAGCTTCATGGGGTATAGCAGGGGTGTTTTGGTTAACTGCTATACTGGCTGTATTAGGAATTTTTATTGTTACTATGCTAGTACCCAGTGCAATAAATAAAGCGCCTAAAGGCGATACACTCGCCAGCTTTAGCGATATTAAAAAGCTAATTAAACACCCGCAGCTTGCGCGTCTAAATGCAGGCGTATTATTGCTGCATTTAACATTGACGACTATTTTTGTAGTATTACCGAGCCAATTAATTAAAGATGGACTCGTGGCTGAAAACCATTGGCAGCTTTATATCCCGGTTTTGTTTTTAGCATTTTTCTTAATGGTGCCAGTAATGATAGTGGCAATAAAAAAAGAGAAAGAAAAACAAGCCTTTATTGGTTCAGTGATGGTTTTAATAGTCAGCATGTTAAGTATGTCTATGTGGGCTAATAGCGTTGTTGGCATTGCAGTTTGCATGCTGTTATATTTTGTTGCTTTTAACTTTTTAGAAGCCACTATGCCGGCTCTTGTGTCGCGTATTGCGCCTGCAAGCCAAAAAGGCTCCGCTATGGGCGGATATTCATCTAGCCAGTTCTTAGGCGCTTTTTTAGGCGGTATGTTGGGCGGGTATGTAGCACAAACCACCAGTACGCAAGCTGTGTTTGCGGCGGCGGCACTTGTTGGGGTAATATGGCTTATTATTGCGTGGAAAATGCAAGTCCCACCGAAAAGCAAAGTTATTAGTTTAATGACCCAATTAGATTCTGAAGAGCAAGCACAAACACTAGCTTCTCAGTTAGTTGCTTTACCCGGCGTAATAGAAGCAACCGTAGTTCGCGATGAAAGTCGAAGCTACTTAAAGATTAATGATAAAGAATTTGACCTAGACCAAGCCCGAAGAGTGGCTGGTTTAATCTAACGTTTATAGGAGATGGTTCCATGGCACGCGGTGTGAACAAAGTAATTTTGGTTGGTAATTTAGGGCAAGATCCTGAAGTTCGTTACATGCCTAATGGTAATGGTGTAGCAAATATTACCTTAGCAACTTCAGACAGCTATAAAGATAAAAACACTGGCCAAATGGTTGATAAAACTGAGTGGCACCGTGTGGTATTTTTTGGCAAATTAGCTGAAATTGTAGGCGAATACTGCCGCAAGGGTTCACAAATTTACGTAGAAGGTAAGCTTCAAACTCGTAAATGGACTGACCAACAGGGCCAAGAAAAATACACCACAGAAATTGTTGTTGATGGTTTTACAGGTCAAATGCAAATGTTAGGTGCACGCGGTGGCGACCAACAAAGCGGTGGCTATCAAGGTAACCAAGGTGGTCAACAAAGTGGCGGTTATCAAGGTAACCAAGGCGGACAGCAAAGCGGTAGCTATGGTCAAAATAACCAAGGCCAGAATAGTCAGCAAGGCAGTTATGCTCCACAGCAACAATCTGCACCTGCCCAGCAACCGGCTCCACAACAAAATAACCAGTACCAACCACAGCAACAAGGTGGCTTTGCACCTCAGCAAAATAATGCACCACAACAGCAAGGCGGGTTTGCACCTAAGCCGCAAAATGCACCGCAAGGTGGCGCATCAAACCCTATGGAACCAACAATCGACTTTGATGACGATATTCCGTTCTAACCAAAGACAAAATATTAAATGTTGAAAAACAATCTTAAAAGCCGCTTTATAGCGGCTTTTTTAGTTTTATTAGAAAATTAATGTTGAAAACTTAAAAATATCTATTATATTACTTTATAACAAATATAAATGTTTATTAGCGGGTGTTTATGAAAGTTGCCGTAAAGAAATTTAAAAGTGGAGAGCGCTACGTCTTTTTATTAGGAAAAGATGGCGTTCCTGATTTTTGGGTTACTCACTTTGTCACGCAAAAACTGCGAATGACTAAAGCGGCAACATCAATTGAGCAATATCTAAAAGACATTAAACATTTGAAACGTTGGGAGGAGATCAACGGTAGAGATCTTCTTGACGAGATATACAACGGTAAAGTACCCAGTCGAGATGATATTAAGGATCTGAAGGAACACTGTTCGTATCAGGCCAAAGCTTTAAGCGTGAAAACTGCAAGTAATGTGGTCGATATGGGACAGTTTCACTTATCTAAATCACAAGACAAGCCCACGATAGGTAAATCTCAATATATATCTAGAATTGCTCACATTGCCGAGTTCTTGACTTTTATTGGAAAAGAACGAGTCAAACATAAACCAACCGCAGCCGAGCTTTTTGATGAGTTAGATAAAATGAAAACTCGACTTAAGAGTGGTAAGCCAAAAGGAAAATCGAAAAAGACTTCTTTGGATAAATCTGGGATTACAGATGATGTCTTTGAAGATTTTGTTGAGGTGGCTAAGCCAGATTCAAAATACAACCCGTTTAAAAACCCTGTTATTAAGTTTAGAAACTATCTAATTGTTCAAGTGTTGTATGAGACAGGGTTTCGATGTGCCGAGTTACTAGCGCTTCGGATCAGCGACATAGGAACAGATACAGATAATCCAACATTGTCGGTAGTTAGACGACATGACAGTAAAGATGATCCTCGCTTAAAAGAGCCAACGGCAAAGACCCTTGGCAGAGCTGTTTCTATCTCAAAAGAGCTTAGAGACTTGTTAAATACCTATATCAAGGTTCATCGTGCTGGTACAAAAGTAGCGAAAACACATCCATTTATATTTGTTTCACACAAAGACAAAGAGGGACATTATCAATCTGGGCAACCGATCATTCAGCAAACCATTAACGATATCTTTAATAGCATAAAAGCAGTGAATCCAGAGCGTTTCTGGGCTATTACACCTCACTCTTATCGACATTATTTCAATGATCAATTGTCAGACACCATTGATGAGGAAAGAGAAGCTGTTAAACAAGAGGTTAAACGATTAGAGCAGGAAGGCTTGCATGAAGAAGCGAAAAAATACGCCAACGAAAATACGATTACAGAACAAAGAGAACTTGAACTTCGAGCAGAATTAAACGGACATTCATCTCTCAAATCAGGTGAGATATATCTCAAACGAACAGCAAGAAAACAAGCGCAAAAGATACGTAAAAAAATGCAAGCGAAGATGAAGCACAAAGCAGAAGGAGGTCATCATGGCGGTTAAAGCAAACAAGTTACAAGGTTCAAGAAGCACTAGAACGAAATCCGATAAGCGATACAGCAAAGCTAACTATGAATTTGATGTGTATGATGATCTTTGGCAATTAGATGCAAATAAGTCGCTGAATTTTGAGTTACTCGCTTCGTTAAATTTAGATCCAAAGTTCGAAAATAATTTCAAACTGGCCTTGGCTGACTATGCTTCAGAATTTTCCTCTTCTTATGCGTTGAATATATTCATGTTTAGCCGATTACTTTTTGCAATTGGTGTGAGTGATGCTATTCGGGAACCGCATATAGTGAATTTCAAAGCGACCCTCACTAAAAGCACAGAGTATAAGCTTGGTTACATTCGTGCATTTATACTCGACTGGTATGACAAAGAGATCAAAGGAGTTGATAAAAAGACCGTTGAGTTACTTAACTCACTCAAACTTTCTGGTAATGAAAAAGGAAAAGCCGTTGCCTTAGGTTGTCCTTTTAGTGGTGCGTACTCATATGAAGAACAAACGGCCTTTATAAACTGGTATGTGGATGCTTTTACCGAGAAACTGATCTCGTTGACTGACTATGCATTTATCATGGCGCTACAACAAACAGGTGCCCGTCCAGTTCAACTCACCTATCTCTATTATGGTGACTTAATAACAAGGGTTGAAGAAGGAGTTGAGCATTTTGATTTACAACTCCCTAATGCCAAAAAACGTGATGAAAACTTTAGAGGATCGTTTCAAACCAAGGAGGATACTGGTGAAGATTTAATGCTGGTGCTTACAGCACAAGCAAATCAGTCCATCAATGCTGTTGAAGAGCAATTTGATATTAAATTGACATCCAGCCAAAAGAAGCAAATCCCTATTTTCCTTAATACACGAGAAGTGGCTAAGTTAGAAAGTTTTGATGAATTTGAACAGCTACAACAAAGTACGCCTGACTTATTATGTTTACGGACCAAAGGAGCAAACCCATCAGTCGGTGAAATGATCAGGCGCTTGTCTCGCCTTTGCCCTTTAAAAACAACACGGATTAAGTTAGATGACGGGTTTGGTGATTTGCATATCAACCCCAGACGATTCCGCTATACCCATGCGACCAATATGGCAATGCTAGGTGCAAGTGACTATGCAATAGCTGAAGAATTAGGCCAGTCAGATACCCAGCAAGTCAAAGTCTATACAGAGTTCAACGAAGAAATGGCTGATAGGCTTGATGAAGCACTTGCATCTGATTTAACGCCATTAGCGCAAGCATTTTCGGGTACTTTGATTGATAGTGAAAAAGATGCAATTCGAGCCAATGATCCTCGTAGTCGAATTAACAACAATGATGGTAACCCTGTGGGAAGTTGCGGAAAATTTGGGTTTTGTGCAAATGGCACAATTCATTGTTACACCTGCAATAAATTTCAACCTTGGCTAAATGCGCCTCATACGGAAGTCCTGAAAAGTGTTATTTCTGAACGTGATCGCAAGCGAAAGATGGGGGCAAGTGAGTTTGTATTGCAAGGCCACAATCGCAGTATTGATGCGATCAAAGTGGTCATTCAAAAATGTCATGCTAGAAAGCAAGAGCTGGAAAAAGAAGGAGCGTTAAATGTCTGATGTATTGGTATTTACACCCAAGCATAAACTAGATTTCCAGAAAAATTATGCTGAGTTCATAGCATTCGCAAAAAACGATTTAACGCTTTTTGATGATCATGAATTTGAAGCTCCTCTTGGAATTCAGAATGGATGGGAATGCGATAAATGGTCTTGGAAAACAGCAAGAGAAAAGAAATTAACTATCGTGTTTGGAAACAGTGTAAACCATTCCAAATATATACCGTTCAAACAGCCATTTGCTGACTTTGCCAAAGCCTATGTGCGATACCAACAGTCGCTGAATCATAAAGATTCAACCGCTTGGGCTTCATCTTTAGTGTGGATCTACAATGCCCTAGAAGAAAACGCGACTCAAAATGAAAGAGCAGACGTTGATATTATGAACCTCACCAACACGGTAATAAATAGTGTTGAGGAGCAGATTAAGAACAGTGGATTAAGTACTGGAAGCAAGCGCAATATTGGACTTTCACTTGAAAAGGTTTTGAAGTTCATCAAGGACAAGCGATTCAAACTAGACCTACAAGAGTGGTCAAACCCATTCCCTCGTCCATCTGATTCAAAAATTAAACTTGATAAGGATAGTCGTAAAGAAGAGGAAGATAAATGCCCTTCTGACTATCAAATGCTGCAAGTGGCAGATGCCTTTCATAAAGCTAAAACACTTCGTCAAAAATACTTCACTAGCCTATGCGTTATGCTGATGTGTCAGCCGAGTAGAAATACAGAACTTAATGGTTTAACAACAAACTCATTACAAAGAAGTGAAAAAGGACGTTTATATCTAATGTGGCATCCTGCAAAAGGAGGAGATCCCGTCAAAAAATGGGTGCCTAAACTACTAGAGGATGTCGTACAGCAGGCATTTGACAGACTCATTGATATTTCTGCTCCCGCTAGAGCTGCGGCGAAATTTGCTCATGAAAATCCAGAAGTATTTTTAGTACATAATGAATGCATTACACCTGCTAATTTTCCTCAAGACAAACCGTTAACATATAATCAATTTGCAAAAGCAATGTGCTTAAAGACTGGTCTGGATTCAAACGGAACACAGATGAGTTGGACGCATAATGGTTCACTAAAATGGTTACGTAACTTAATAAGCCAAATCAATCATGTGGCAGATTGGAAAAAGGATTTATTGAATGGGTGTAAAGTTTCGCAGGACAACGAAATACTGACCAAACACACTCATAACCCTACTGGGATTAGTATAAAATTCCCTAGTTATAGAGATCTTCGCTCTGTTGTTGACCAAAAATATAAAACAAAAGACTTTCCCAACTATGGTGATGTGAAGCTTTGGGATTGCATAACGTTAGTTCGAGAAAATGAGTTTCACAAAGAGTTTGATGTTAAGCCTTTTTCTTGGCTAATGACCGGGCACGGTTCTGTAAGTGATGCAATAGGTTCAGATCGCCCTTCAGGAGAAGAGACAATCGAATCAATCTTTGATGAATTGGCAATCACAGACGAAGATGGTACTCGATTACAGTTAAATACTCACCAACCTAGGCATTGGTTAAACACCAAGTTGAAACTGGCTGGTGAAGAAGATTGGTTGATTGCCAAGTGGTCGGGTCGCGCTGATATTGAACAAAACAAAGCTTACGATGGAAGAACTCAAGAGCAAAAATCACGGTTAACCAAGCGTATTGGTCATGTTGCAAATGGTGAAGGTGTTATGACGGTTGCTCAAGCCAATCAGTTTTTATCGCCATACACATCAGAGTCGCCACCTCCGGCAATCGTGTTGCATGATTTAGGGTTACCTGTCTCTCTTAAATCTCTCGGAATTAATCGCTCAGGTGTCGCTCAGTTCACAGGGTTAGGTTATTGCGTTCACAATTATGCAGAAAGTCCGTGTGTTAAAAATGGCGATTGTGCGGTCTGTAGCGACCATGAATGCCTTAAGGGACTGCCTAACACCCTAGAAGAGCTTAAAAACCTTGAGAAGCTTTATAAAGAGCAGCTAGAGGATGCAATCGTTAAAGCAGGAGATATAGTTTTCGGTGCTGATCGCTGGGTAACTGCATTAGGCTTTAGGTTATCAAAGATTAAAACCATTATTGCTATGATGGAAGATCCAAACAGACCTGATGGTACACCTATCAGGATTCCTGACGAATTAGACCCTTCCCCTGTCAAACGATCACTCAATATTGACGAGCAAAATGTTATTCCAATTTTCGATCTTACTGCCTTGGCATTATCTGATCTGGAGGAGTCATAATGGCTTTTGTAATTGACAATAAAGAAACGATTCTAGCCATCATTGATGGTTGGAGCGGTAAGCTCACATATGATCTTCTTTCAGAAAAACTTCAATCAGAATTGGGCTTAAAACGCCCCCCATCAAGGCACACTTACACAAAGCATGATGAAATAAAACATGCATTTGACCTAAAGAAAGAAGAGCTTAGATCTAAAAAATCTACTGCAATCGAAGAAGCCAAGTCGCTATTTGATAGCTCTGATAAATTAAGCCAGCTCTTAGAAAACTTAGACAATGATGATGCAACCATTGCTGAGCTTATAAAGCGTGTTGAAAAACTTGAAAATGAGAATGAAAGGCTTAACTCAGAAAATAATAGATTAAATAGCCTAAATGATAATTTACTTGAAAGGTTTGCTCGTTGGCAGCATAACCTCCAAAAGATGGATGGTGTCGATTTGAATAAGCTGTTTTCAATGATAGATGATGGATTACCCAAAAAGAATAGAGATTAAATAAGGAAATTATTCCCGTTTTATGGGGGATATTTGAATAAAATAGGAAGTAAAAATCACATTTATTTTAAAAAAACAATGAGACTATAAAAAACTTTGTTAATCTGAAGAAAATCTATATACTCTTTGCGACTCTAGGGGAGTAGTCTCTCAGTTTTTTACTGAGTTGGTTGTCAACAGTCTCCGAACCCGCAGGTTCGTGGCAACCAAGTCCAAGTGGATTGACAAGACCTAAGGCATTTCACAGCGTTCAGGGGGCGCTGTCATTTGTCTTTGGTAATTGTTAACACACGCCCCTGAGGAACTTCTATTGAATCATCAATCCATTTTAGTATGCTTATCAGCTACTCGTGAGGTCTGCTGATGGAGCTACTTCACGCCATTTTTCTTGGTATTTTGCAAGGGATCACTGAATTCCTGCCTATTTCCAGTTCTGCCCATTTAATACTGGCCCCTGTGTTAGCTGGATGGGAGGATCAAGGTGTTGCCTTTGATCTGGCTGTCCACGTAGGTACGCTTCTCGCTGTTCTTCTGTATTTTTACAAAGATGTTGGTGTGTTGACGCAAGATGGTATCAGTTCAATCACGCAAAAGCGTTTTGTTGGTCAAGGTAAGCTCACTTGGTTTCTGGTCATAGCCACTATTCCAGCAACGATAACAGGCTTGCTGTTGTTAGAATTCATCGACAGCCAGCTACGTTCAGTTGAAATAATTTTCTTCACGACCTTGGGGTTTGGCTTCTTGCTTGGCTGGGCGGATTGGCGGCCAAATCAACAACGCACACTCTCAACGTTAAGCTGGAAAGAGGCTGCTTTGGTAGGCGTTGCACAAGCATTTTCACTCATTCCGGGAACGTCACGTTCTGGTGCAACCATTACTGCTGGTTTACTACTGGGATTAAGCCGTGAAGCGGCTTCTCGATTTTCATTTCTGCTTGCCATTCCCATTACTGCAATGGCAGCGAGTGCCAAATTACTAGACGTTGCGACTAAAGACGTAAACGTTGATTGGATAGCCTTTCTGACTGGTGGCATAACGTCTTTTCTTATGGCGCTTACAGCTATTCATTTCTTTTTAAAATGGCTTAATCGATTCGGGATGTGGCCTTATGTGGTTTATCGAATTGTACTGGCAGCAATAATTTATTTTGTTTTAATGAACTGAGGAATAATAAAAATGACTTTAGCGATATTAGCCATTTTAGGTGGCTTTATATTATTAGTATGGAGTGCGGATCGCTTCGTTGAAGGGGCTGCGGCTACCGCAAAACATGCGGGTATGCCACCGTTGTTGATCGGTATGGTCATCGTCGGTTTTGGTACGTCAGCCCCAGAAATGGTGGTATCGGCAATGGCGGCATTGGATGGAAACCCAGATTTAGCACTTGGAAATGCTCTGGGATCGAATATCGTCAATACAGGCTTAATCCTCGGTGTTACTGCTTTAGTGGCCCCCATTGTCGTCCATTCGAAAATTGTTAGAAAGGAATTACCGTTACTGTTTGTAATCGGACTCATATCTGGGGCTTTGCTATGGAATGGCTCGTTGAGTCGTGTCGAAGCAATCGTGCTGCTTGTGGGCTTCTTCGGGTTAATAGGTTGGACAATATTCACTGCACTTCGTGGTCGAGGAGATGCGCTTGAAGCTGAAACAGAAGCTGAACTTGTTGAGCATTCAATGCCTCTTGGTCGAGCCATTTTCTGGTTAGCATTAGGGCTTATCTTACTGATTGTTAGTTCTCGCATTCTTGTTTGGGGGGCCGTATCGATTGCCCAAACATTAGGTGTTAGTGACTTAGTTATTGGTTTAACTATCGTTGCTTTAGGTACTTCGTTACCAGAACTTGCTGCTTCTGTCATTGCAGCGCGTAAAGGAGAACACGATATTGCTATAGGTAACGTGGTTGGCTCTAATATGTTCAATATTTTAGCCGTGGTGGGTATTGCTGGTGTTATTTCGCCAATGCCTCATATCTCTGCCGAAGTATTGACACGAGATTGGCCTGTAATGATGGCAATGACGGTGGCACTTTTCGTTATGGCTTATGGTTTTCGCGGACAAGGGCGCATTAATCGGGTTGAAGGAGCGCTGCTACTTACAGCTTTTGCGGCCTATAACACTTGGCTTGTGGTCACGGTGACGGGGATTTTTTAATGAGTAATCTTGCATTATTTTGGAATAACCACTCTGAAGCAATTCTTAATCTGGGCTACCAAGGCTTACTCGCAATTGGCATTCTAATTACCAGCTCCTTAATAGCTAAAACTATCAGACGTAGCATCTACCGTACCAATGAACGATTACAAAAGTTAGATGCAACACTTATACCTATTTTCGCAACTGCTGCGGGTTATGCAGTTTATGTCATTGCTGGTGTGTTTATTCTGGATATTTTCGGGGTAAACACCGCAAGTCTAATCGCTTTAGTAGGTGCGGCTGGCCTCGCTATTGGCTTGGCGCTAAAGGACACACTAAGCAATATTGCTGCCGGGATAATGTTATTGATTTTAAGGCCGTTTCGAACAGGTGAATTTATTGAAGTCGCGGGGACAATGGGTACGGTGCGAGAAATAAATTTATTTGCCACAATTTTAGAAACAATAGATGGTCTATATATTGCCTCTCCAAACAGTGTCTTGTGGGGTGCCAGTATTAAGAACTTCACACGCAATGGCAAACGTAGGATGGATATAATCGTGGGAATTTCCTATTCCAATGCCATTGACCAAGGTTTTGAAGTACTTCAACGTATAGCTGAAACGGAAACACGCCTACTGAAAGACCCTGCTCCGCAAATTATGGTCGCAGCAATGGTAGACAGTGCTGTCAACATACAGCTTAGAGCGTGGGCAATGAATGATGATTACTGGCAGACTTACTGGGATTTGAATAAACGTGTAAAAGAATCCATCGAAGCGGCAGGCTTAACCATACCGTTTCCTCAACGAAGCTTGCATATTATCAGCGGCACGGAACGAATCGCAGATAGGGTTGAATAAAAGTGAAGCAATATTTAACAATTATAGCCGTAATCATTGGATTAAGTGCCTGCTCAAAGCCAGCACAGGTTGAGGTGCTGACAGGGCATGCTCAGGGTACAATATGGCATGTTTCTGTGTGGCATCACGGTGATAAAGCGTTGAGTGAGTTACGTCACAACATTGAAACTGAATTTGCACGATTGGATAAGGCGTTGTCGAATTACCGCACAGATTCAACCATTGAGAGCTTCAATCGCTCAATTACATTGCAACCTGTTGTTGTGGGTGACGAAATTCCAATGCTGGTCACAGAAGCAAGAGTAGTTAGCGAGGCGAGCCAAGGGTGCTATGACCTAACTATTAAACCTTTATTCGATGTATGGGGTTTTAAAGGTGATACTCTTACGCCTCCTTCATCAGAGACCCTATCAGAACTCAGTAAACACCTTGGTTTTGATAAATTAAGCGTAACGTCAAATACACAACTTCAAAAAAATGATCCGAGAGTAAGTATTGACCTTTCGTCTATTGCCCAAGGCTACAGTGTTGGGCGAATTGCTAAAGTGGTTGAAGATATGGGCATACAGAACTATCTAGTAGAAATCGGTGGCGAGCTGCAAACTCGTGGGCGTAAACCTGATGGTTCTGCGTGGCGCATTGGACTGGAAAGACCTTTGCCGGGCGGTAGAACGGTGCAAAAGACAATCGTTATCAATCAAGATAAACCAATTGCAATTATGACTTCTGGAACATACCGTCATTACTTTGATGACGCTGGTAAGCGATATAGCCATGTACTGGATGCCAGAACTGGCGCACCTGTTAAACATAATACTGTTTCCGTCACTGTTATCCACGACAACCCAACGCAAGCAGATGCGTGGTCTACCGCATTGTTGTGTTTGGGGGTTGAGCAAGGTATGGAAATTGCGCGACAGCATGATATTGCGGCTCTTTTTATTAACGTCAATTCGGATGAACTAGTGGAGTCATCGACTGAAGCATTATTTAAACTGAAAAATATTCAGTTTAAATAATGGAAGGCAATACGTTTATTGGTAGTTAAACTAACCTCTGATAAATCCTTGGTTTATTCTAAATTTTAATTTATGTACACATGGTGAGATCAAGTCACTTTTGTAATTCATCACTTCATTTATTTAAACTCTGTAAAAGTGCAGTTGCGGACTAATCTTTATTTTTGTTTTTAGTTCATGAACTAAATATTTATTTTCATAAAAGGTTTATGCGAGTCCTGCCTTGAACTAAAGTTATAACTTAGGTTCACGTAAAGAGGCTGGAGATGGCGTTAATAGGGTATGCGAGGGTTAGCACGCAGGAGCAAGATCTTGAAGCTCAAGTTGCAGCATTAGAGCGTCATGGCTGCGAGAAGATGTTTTCTGGCAAGCAAAGCGGTAACTCTTTGGATAATGTAAAAAAACTTGACGATCTTCTCGACTACATCCGTGAAGGAGATGTTGTATGCGTTACGAAGCTTGATCGTTTGGGGAGAAGCCTCAAAGGGATCATGACCGCAATAGATGGTATCCATTCAAAAGGTGCTGCTCTTACAACGCTTGATGGAGTTATTAACAGTGCGGATGATTCGCCTTTTGGAAAAGCTGTTCTTCATGTTATTGCCGTTTTTGCCGAATTAAACAAAAGCCTAATCATCAAAAATACGACTGAAGGCCGTGAGCGGGCTATTGCTCAGGGGAAGCATATGGGCAGGCCAAAGACTATTTCTGATTCGGATAGGGAAAAGATCCGAAAGTTAGTGCAATCAAAACAGAAGTCACAGAACCAACTCTCAAAGGAGTATGGCGTTAGCAGGACGACGATAAGACGCATCGTCGAGGGGAGTTAATACATGAGTAAAGAAAGAGGTCAACGTAACAGAGACTTATTCCTTGGCTGGGTGGCTGAAATGAAATCAAAAGAGTTGCCTAACTGGTTGGATTATTGGCATGGCGATACGTTAAGTCCCAAAAAAATTGCTGATGAGCTTGGTTTTGATTCCTCTGCATTTAAGGAAAAAAGAAATAAAAAGCTCTTTGATTTGTTGCAAGAACTTAAACAAGAACTTGCTACCTCCGGTGTGTACCAGCAACGTAAGAAAAACCTGCCTCTCGATAAGGAGATCATTGATGTATCGAAAGAAACTGACGAAGACATCAAAGATAGCGCTAAAGTCAGAGACCTAAAAAGAACAAACCGAAGACTACAAAACGAAAACGCTAAGTTAGCTGCCGAAGTTGCCAAGCTATCTGAATTTAAAGATGTACTGATTGAAATGGGCTTGTGGAAATGAAGAGTAGTGCTTATCTGGTAAGGATCACCAGAATATACCAGTACCACCCGGATAATGTCCGGCTGGGAGCTGTTTTTGTTAACCACAAAGCAGGTGCGCATCGTATTGAGATTCTGACTACTCAAGAAAAGTTAAATATTGATCCGAAAGTCGGGCAGCAATGGAAAATTCTCAAAGAGCAAAATTTCAGTATTAGGCAACAACAAGTCAGTACGGGGGGTTATGTTGATGTCTGGCGCTTTATGGAGCCGACACTGAAATGTGTTATGCCTGATAATGGCCTTGGCTTTGTAACTTTTTTAAGCACTGAGAAAACGTTTGAAGGCATAGGTAAGGTAAGCGCACAATTTCTTTGGAATGAATTTAGAAGCGATATATTTAACATACTTGAATGTGATAAATATGCGCCATACGAACAAGACCAGTCAATAACGAATTTTCAAGCTGTCAGGAATGTTCTGCTTGGTGATAAAGCCGTGCATGGATTATGGGCTGGCTATAAAGAGTATTCCAACTTAAAACACTCAGCTCAATTGGTTGAGTGGGAAATAGAAGCCCCTATCCAGCGGCAGTTGTTCAGATTTGCAGATCAGGATGCGATCAATTTTCTTACGCAGAACCCATACCGCTTATTTTCACTGGGGATGCGATTTAACAAGGTAGACGCTATCGCTCAAAAACATTTCGGTATCAAACAGGATGATGAAGTCAGACTGGTAGCAATCGTTGAACAAGCATTGAGATTATGGAGCGATCAAGGCAATACGGTTGCGGATTGGCAAGATATTGAATTGTATGTTTCTAAGCTGTTGAACAAAGACCAACGGCTAGTTGCAAGGGCAAGTGAGCTAGATGGCGATATCATAGGATTTGTTAAGCAAAACAACCAATATTATGTTTCAGGCAATTATATATTTGAGAAAACGATAGCCAAGCGTTTTGGTAACCTCAGAAAATCAAACAACCGTTGGTCGAGCAAGTTGGAAGATGCATTCAGGACCTCGTTCCCTGCCGATTGGCCCATTGAAAAAGCACAAGAACGTGCCGTAAGGACAGCATTAGTCAGTCACGTCTTTGCGCTAACTGGAGGAGCTGGAACAGGTAAAACAACGACTACTAAGCTTATTGTAAATGCTTATCAAAAATTAGGTTATACGATATACCCCGTTGCGTTATCTGGGAAGGCAGCCCGTAGGCTTCAACAATCAATCGGTAATGAAACGAAGACGATTGCAAAACTGTTACGAGAAACTGATCTTGATGAAGATAAGGCGGTACTGCTTGTGGATGAAGCCTCTATGCTGGATGCATATACCATGTGGCGTTTGGTTACTTTGTTTTCTGATAAGGTTCGAATCTTGTTAATTGGTGATCCTTATCAGCTTCCACCGATTAATGCGGGTTTCATTTTAAATGATGTCATTAAAAGCGGTGTAATAAACCATGTAGAACTTGATGTCGTGAAACGACAGGGGGCTGATAGTAGTGTGCCTGCATATTCCAATGCTATAAGGCACGGCATAATGCCAAAGTCATTAACTACCGCTGATATTACATTCCAAGAATCAACAGGCGATATTCTGCGAGATGCAGTGACTGTATATTCTGAGTATGACAATACCATGATAGTTGCTCCTACCAATGCTACAGTTAGAAACGCAAACATTATGCTGCAAGATGCAGTAAACCCTGATGGTAAGACTCTTGACCTTACGGATATGCCAATTACTAAAGGCAGCTACGACTTTAGAGAGGGTGATCCGGTTGTTATTACGTTGACTAGTTATAAAAACGATTTACAGAATGGAACACTGGGTGTCATTAAGAGCGCTGAACCTACTGAGGATTATGCTTGTGTCCTTGAGCTTGAAGACCTCGATGAAAAAGGTAACAAACGTTTATTAGAAGTGGACTGGCAATTATTTGAGTATATCGATCTTGCTTACTGCTTAACCTTACATAAATTGCAGGGTTCACAAGCTCCAAATGTCATTGTGTTGCTTGAGCGAGGAAGATTACTTGATCGTAGTTGGCTGTATACGGCTGTGACAAGAGCAGAAGATAAAGTACATATTATTGGCACGGAAGCAGCTTTTCGATATGGTGTTAACAAGAAAGGAGCGGTTGATACTCGTAAAACCGCCTTGGCAGAAATGTTGAAAAATGTTTAAATTTAACCGTAATTGGTATAAAATAGCGTAGTTAATCTACATTTTTACTTTTTAATGTTTAAAAGTTAATTGGGGTCACTTGGGTGAAACCATTGCTAATAAAGGGTGTTGTTACTGTACTGACCCTGAATTTATGTATTTTGTCTTAGATAACCGTTCTAAATTCCCAACTTTTTAGTTTAAAAAGTTTTAAAAAATAGCCCTGAGTAATCAGGGCTTTTTTATTGAGGCTAGTTACCATACCTTTCGCTTATCTTTAAATGAGTGAATAGCTCTCATTAAAAATTTATACATTGTTTTAAGGTTTACAAAGCATAGCAACGTCAATCTGTTTAATTTGTAACAAGCCTCCTACCTGTGCCGATAAGATGCAGCTATTACTTATGACTAAATATAATGTTTATAAACATTAAGTATTAATAATAAAACAGCTACTAAACTTTTATGATTGGCTTGTGCAATTGCAAATAGTAGACAACACTTTAATAACTTATTTAATGAGCGGGTAAGTTATGAAAGCCAGTCAGTCTCAGTTTACCAATTACACTAGTGTCTTATTTTACGCTCTGTGTTTTATGCTATTTGTTATTTTTAATAGTGGTTTGAATTTAATTTTACAATATCAAAATGAGCAAGCAGGGATAGTACTCGCTAAGCAACTGCAGCAGCCGCTAATTAATAAGCAGCAGCTTTTTGCAAATACACCTTTTACCCTAGCTCCAGATAAAGTTTCTGTTTATATTAAGCAGCAAAAGCATTATTTCAGCGCTAATTCTAAAGGGATTTTGTTATATTCATGGCCCACTTGGTATGCTTATAACCACCTGTTTATAATAATGAATTTATTTATTTTGACTGTTGTTTTTGCTGCTAGGCGCTTTATATTGCTTAAAGCGACGGTAAATAGCTCAGTGCCGAAACAGCGCAAGCAAATCGATGACCATAAAAAGGTGTGTCATACGCCTAAAATAAAGTCTCCACAACCGGTAATAGAGGTCGTAGCGAAGGAGTTTAAAACAGCTGGCTATAATATATTTGCACTCATTCAATGCGAATGTCATTTTGATATAAATACGGACTTACAAGCGACTCTTAAAGTATTACTAGCAAAAGATTTTACCAATACGGCTGTAATATCCGTTAAGTTATTAACAGCGGGTAATTTTGCTTTTACTCTCAAAGGGGTTAGTGCGATTGAGAAAGCAAATTGTGCTAAACATTTACATCAATGCATGCTTAACGCAGCCCATATTTTAGCTCCTAGAGTGACTAAAGAGTGTATAAAATTAGGTGTGTGTACTTACTACTCGAATGCTGATCAGGTAATGGTGTATCAGCTTGCCAGATCGTCACTCACACTATCAATGCAAAGTAGAGTGAAGCATTATCATCAATTGGCACTCAATTGCAATCACCTTAAGGTGGCTGATGAAAACTTGGTCAAGCAGGGAATTGAAAAACAAAAATTAGCGATTTTATTTCAACCTGTATACGAGTTGGATAGTGGCACTATTGTTAAGCATCATGTTTTAATTAAAAGTAGCGATAAGGCAAATAAACAACTATTGAATCAAGAATATATCAGTCAGTTTTACAACGAGGGTGAGGCGTTAGTGTTTGACCAGGCAGTTGTTATGCAAGTTAAAAAGCTGTTGCTAATAGAAAAGTCATCGTCCGTTGTTAGTATTAAGTTACATCCTAAAAATTGGTTTAATGGCGAGTTTTGGTGTTGGTTAAGTGCACATACGAGTGACTTGAAAAGCCTGCACACTTTACAGTTTTTGATAAATGAAGCAGATTTTTTAAATTGCCAAGATCGATTGCAGGTCGCTTTTTCGACCATAACAGCGCTCAACTTTAATATCGTTATTGATGAGGTGAAAAGTAGTAAGAGTATTTTTAATTTCACCCATAATAAGCAAATAGCGGGGCTTAATTTGGCCTTTGAGCTTGTTCATGGAATAGATCATAATTATTTACAGCAGAAGTCGGTCAGGGGAATTGTGCATATTAGTAAATTATTAAGTTTGCCAGTGGTGGCCTCGAGCGTAGAAACATACCAGGAACTACAATTTTTAAAAGTGATAGGTGTTAGCACTGCACAAGGGGGGTATTTTTCTAGATTATTACCCGACTACACTCAAGTTGCATTTCATTAGCTCTGTTTACAAGTTAAACAAGTCCACGATATTTTAGCCCATCTAAACCTTGTAGCCCCCCTGTATGAATGGCAATAATTTTGCTGCCAGGGGCAAAGTAATCATTGTTTATGAGTTGCCAAAGTGCGTACATCATTTTACCGCTGTAAATAGGTTCTAGTGGTAGTTGATATTGCTGCTGCATATACTGGCAAAACTGCCATAGCTCAGTGGTAAAACGACCATATCCGCCATTGTGAAACTGTGTAAGTAACTGCCAATTACTTTGTGATTTTGCTCGAGGACTAAGAGCCCGTATTTCATCTCGTAGGTAGTCGGCTTGCTTTAAAACAGCGATACCTAATAGAGTACTTTTACTTGAACTGCCCTCTATTAAGCCCGCTAAGGTTCCACCACTACCTGTAGGGCAGATTAAGTAGTCATGCTCAGGTAAACTTTGTGCAAGTTCTTTACATCCCTCTATAGCAAACTCGTTAGTGCCTCCTTCAGGCAGGATATACGCATTGGGAAATCGGGCCTGCAATGCTGCTAAGTATGTTTTATCATTTCGTTGTCGGTACTCTAATCGATTCACTACATGTAATTGCATGCCACATTGTTTTGCAAATCTTAGCGTTGGATTATTTAGATCAAGCTCCGGACCGCGCACAATTGCGTGGGTTACTAAGTTAAACTCCTTTCCCGCCGCAGCACACGCGTGAATATGATTTGAAAAAGCACCACCAAAGGTCAGTAATTCTGTTTTGCCCTGTTGTTGCATGCGAACTAAATTGTATTTGAGCTTTCGCCATTTATTACCACTGATAACAGGATGCAATAAATCATCGCGCTTAATGCTTAGCGTAATCTTTTTATCTGCTAACAATTTGTTGGTAATTGGTTGCAAATAACTATGTTCATTAATACTGAATGGTATTGGCATTATCACTCTTTTTCATTAGTTACATGATGAATGTGCTGTGTAATAGCGTTATTTTGACTCAGGTTTTATTACTTAAGCAAACTAAAAAAAAGGGAATTAGCTGCTAAATTGGTATCTTAAGCGCGTAAAAAACAAATAAATATCGGTGTTGTTAAATAAATTAGCTATTTAGTACAAATGAAACGGTTATTTACTGGCATGAAGCGGGATAATAGTTGTAAACTGAGATAATAAATGAACAAAGCTTGTGTTTTGTGCTTCAAGTACATAGCATAAGGTTTTATTATAAAAAATAATAATAACCAAATAATTGCCGCTTTTTTGGGACTGGAATATATGCGAATTGCTCCTTTATCTCTGTTAATTTCTGCTAGCCTTTTTGCCAGCACAGTATTTGCACAAGATACAACTACTGTAAACAGAATTGAATCAGAGATTAATACGAAACAAACAGAATACACTCGTTCAACAACGATGCTCGATAAATATTTACAAGAAGAAAATCAACTTCAAACCCAACTTGAACTGCTTAGAGCGCGTTCAACACAGCTTGATAAAGAAAAAAATCAAGCGTTGGATGCGATGAATGACATGTATCGACGCTTAATTGATAATCCATCGCTTGATATTACGCAGGCACAATCGCGTTATCAAAAAGCCGTTGTTGATCAAGAACAAAATAAAAATGATATCTCAATGCAATTGGCGGCAATTGCATCCCATCTTAAAGATATTGAGCAAATTCGCGCAGACAAGCATACGCTACAAAACACGCTTGAAAGTTTAAAAGTGCAATACACCTCAGCGCGTGTAGAGCGCTTGCGTAATGAGTTTACCCGCGAGGGAACGCTTGAAGTTGACTATAATATTAACTGTAAGCGCACTGACACCCTTGCAGCATGTGAGCAACGAGCTCAACAAATGGGGTTAAAAAAAGCAACCAAACGTTTCATCGATCAAATATTTGAAAATCTAACAGAAAAACGCCTTGTTGAGCCTAAGCGAGACATGGCAGGTGCACAGGTTCAGATTTTAAGTAGTCATGTAATTAACAGCGCGTTTAGCGGCCAAGGTAATTACAATGTAAATTTAAGCGTTACCATGCGTGGTGATGTAAACAGCAGCCGTTTGTGCCATTTATTAAGCGTTAATAACAGTTTTTGTTCAGAATATGGTACGCCGCTAGCAAATACTTATCAGCCAAATTACGGCGCTACTTTTTCTGATAGTCAGTTAACATTCAGTGATAATGCGGATAATAAAGCGGTCGCTGTTGTTGCAAAAACAGTTAATAAAAAGCCTAAAGTGGTCGCTGAACAAAAGAAAGATCAACTAGTTCAGTTAACTTTGCGCTCTAACGTGCATGGCGATGAAGTATTTATTAATGACATTCGTGTAGGTTCTACTCGTTTAGTGACAAATTTACCTCGTGGTTTACATAAATTAGAAATACGCAAAGAGGGTTACGTTCCTTATAAAGCGCGTATTGACTTAAAAAAGACACGTACACTTTTTGCTAAGTTAGAAAAAAAGTCAGAGTCGATTGCTGCACCGACTAAAAAGCGAGAGCAAATAATACAAGCAGATTGCCCTAAAGGAATGGAAGTTGATACACAGCCACCAACAGTGGATTCGTCGGCCGTAATCATTCCTGTTGGCACATTCAAAATGGGCGACATCAACGGCAATGGACTGGAAAATGAACGTCCGGTTGTTGAAAAAACGATTAGTGAATCGTTTGTAATGCAAAGCAAAGAAGTGACTGTTGGCGCCTTTGAAGCGTTTGTAAACGAAACGCAATATAAGACTGAGGCTGAAAAAGGCAAAGGTTGCGCTTATTACCTAAATGGCGAACCCGTTTGGGAAGCAAACTTAAATTGGCGCGCTCCTGGGTTTGAACAAACGAATGAGTTTCCAGCGGTATGTTTGACGAAAAATGACGCCACGGCTTACGCAGAGTGGTTTTCTGATAAAACTGCGCAAACGTATCGCCTACCTACTGAGGTTGAGTGGGAATATGCTGCGCGTGCAGGCACAGATACTGAGTACCCTTGGGGTAACGAAATTGGTAAAAACTTAGCTAACTGCGGTTGGTGTGGTAGCGAATGGTCAAACAAACGCACCGCACCGGTAGGGTCTTTTTCAGCAAATGCATTTGGCTTATACGATACCGTGGGTAATGTATGGGAATGGACTAGTAGCACAGGGAATAAAAAAGATGCCGTTGTTCGCGGAGGCGCATGGAATTTTGCACCTAGCCTTGCTCGTGCCTCAACGCGTTTAGTTTTAGCACCAGACTTTAGAGCTAATTACATCGGCTTTCGCTTAATGAGCGAACGATAATATTTAGTGAGGAAGCATACGCTTCCTCTTTTTAATGATTACAAAGACGGTTGCGCTTTACATTGCTCATTACATTGAGAATGTTAAAGTAAGCGCAACTACAATAAGAACGAATTTCAAAGGTCATCCAGCCTCATGTTTAAAAAACTCCGTGGTATTTTTTCAAACGATCTGTCGATCGATTTAGGTACAGCTAACACACTAATTTATGTAAAAGAAGAAGGGATTGTATTAAATGAACCTTCTGTTGTTGCTATTCGTCAAGAGCGTGCTGGTGGCCCTAAAAGCGTTGCTTCTGTAGGTACAGAGGCTAAACAAATGTTGGGGCGTACGCCAGGTAACATTAAAGCTATTCGCCCAATGAAAGATGGCGTGATTGCTGATTTTTATGTCACCGAAAAAATGTTACAGCACTTTATTAAACAAGTGCACAACAATAACTTTATGCGACCAAGCCCACGTGTACTTATTTGTGTACCTTGTGGTGCTACACAAGTTGAAAAGCGTGCCATCCGCGAATCAGCAATGGGTGCAGGCGCTCGTGAAGTATACTTAATTGAAGAGCCTATGGCTGCTGCAATTGGTGCAGGCTTACCGGTATCGGAAGCAACGGGTTCAATGGTTGTTGATATTGGCGGCGGTACAACTGAAGTGGCTATTATTTCACTTAACGGTGTTGTGTACTCATCATCAGTGCGTATTGGTGGCGACAAGTTTGATGAAGCCATTATTAATTATGTACGCCGTAACTTTGGTAGCTTAATTGGTGAAGCCACGGCTGAGAATATTAAACACCAAATTGGCTCTGCATTCAAAACAGATGATCCTGTGGAAATAGAAGTACGTGGTCGCAACCTTGCAGAAGGTGTTCCTCGTTCTTTCACTCTTAACTCTCATGAAATTTTAGAAGCATTACAAGAGCCGCTAATGGGGATTGTAAGCGCTGTTATGGTTGCACTTGAGCAATCACCACCTGAGCTGGCATCTGATATTTCAGCGCATGGCATGGTATTAACTGGCGGTGGCGCATTACTAAAAGATTTAGATCGTCTACTCATGGAAGAAACAGGTATTCCAGTGGTTGTTGCTGATGATCCACTTACCTGTGTTGCTCGTGGCGGCGGTAAAGCGCTTGAGATGATTGATGTGCACGGTGGTGACGTTTTTAGTTACGACTAATGAAATCAATGTTTGAAAAAACGGTATCTCTGCAACTGCGACTTTTTGTCGCAGTGCTTTTGAGTATCGTATTGATCCTCGGAGACAAGTTCACGCAAGGTGGTGAGAATATTCGCACCAGTTTGAATACCTTAGTTAGCCCGCTCATTTATGTTGCCAACCTGCCTTACGAAGTATTTAGTTTTAGCGCTAAGAGCTTACATACCCGCGAGCAGTTGCTTACCGAGAATGAAGCCCTGAAAAAAAAGCAAGTATTGCAGAGCGAACAAATACAACAATATGAATTCTTAGCAAAAGAAAATCAAAAACTACGAGCATTAATGGGCTCGTCTTCAAAACATTCAAATCGTAAAATTATTGCTCAAGTGCTTTCTGTTCACTCAAATCCTTATAGCCACCAAGTGGTGATAAATCGCGGTACCACCGATGGTTTAAGTGAAAGCCAAGCGGTGATTGATGATATGGGCTTAGTGGGGCAGTTGACTAAAGTGGGCTCAACCACCTCTCGGGTGTTATTAATTACCGATACCACCCATGCTACGCCTGTGCGTATTTTACGTAATGATGTGCGAACAGTGGTTGAAGGTATAGGTAAAATTAACGTATTGAAGCTGTCACATGTGCCGCACAGTTTAGATGTACGTATTGGCGATGTATTGGTTACATCTGGCCTTGGTGGCACGTTTCCTGAAGGCTATCCGGTAGCGGTGATCACCGAAATTACCCGTGATGAAGGCCAACCTTTTGCGCAAGTATTTGCTGAGCCGATAGCTCAATTAGACCGAATTCGATTATTAGTGGTGTTATGGCTAAATCAGCAGGAGTTGATGGGAGATGATTAACCGTCAAATGCTATTAATTGCATTGAGTATTTTCTTTGCATTGGTAATGGCATTGATGCCGCTACCCTTTTCACTTGAACCATTTCGCCCTGATTGGGTGCTGTTGGTGCTTATGTACTGGTCTTTGGCTTTACCACATCGTTTAAACATAGGTACGGCTTGGGTTGTTGGATTACTAATTGATTTAGCGACTGGCTCTTCTTTAGGTGTAAACTCATTAACCTACTCGGTGTGTATTTTTGTTACGGCAAGTAACTTTCAAAAAATTCGCAATTTTTCATTGTGGCAACAAAGCCTTTTAATTGGCTTATTCTTAACGCTTTACCATTTGATGCAGTTTTGGTTAAATCATTTTTTGCTTGGCGTTTATTTTAGCCCACATTACTTATGGCCTGTATTAACAGGCATGTTGAGTTGGATATGGGTATTTTTATTACTTAGAAAATACCGTAGACACTTTAGGATCAGATAATGACTTGCGCAGTATATTTAGCCTCCGCGTCTCCCCGTCGTAAAGAGCTTTTAACCCAGTTGGGTATCGAGTTTTCACAATTTAGTGTTGATGCCGATGAAAGTCAGCTTGCTAACGAACTCCCATATGATTATGTCGAACGCTTAGCGCGTTTAAAGGCACAAATGGGGGTAGAACAAGGCTTTACCGATCGTCCGGTTTTAGGCAGTGATACTGTAGTCGTGATTGACAATCAATCTTTAGGTAAACCTCTAGATAAACAAGATTTTACTCACACCTTAAAGCGTTTATCAGGGAATACTCATCAAGTGTTAACTGCTATCGCTTTTGCGACACAAAAAAAAGTAATGAGTTGTGTTGTCAGTACTGATGTTACTTTTAAAATACTCAGTGATGAAGAAATAGACGCTTACTGGCAAACGGGCGAGCCTCAAGATAAAGCCGGTGGTTATGGTATCCAAGGGTTGGGCGGGCGCTTTGTAAAGCATATTTCGGGTAGCTATTTTGCCGTTGTAGGCTTACCTTTATATGAGACAGAACAATTATTACATACATTCTTAAGAGGGTAGCATGAGTACAGAACTACTGATCAATGTCACGCCAAGTGAAAGTCGCGTTGCCCTAATCGAAAACGGTGTATTACAAGAAATTCAGCTAGAGCGTATTGGTAATTTAGGCATAGTGGGCAATATTTACTTAGGTAAAATAAGCCGTGTTCTACCGGGAATGCAAGCCGCTTTTGTTGATATAGGCTTAGAAAAAGCGGCTTTTTTACACGCTTCAGATATCGTCAATAGTGCCTCTATTGTGGAAGGTGTTGATGATGAGCCAATTAAAAAAGTCCAAGATATTCGTGAGCTTGTTCGCCAGGGTCAGTACATTATGGTGCAAGTGGTTAAAGACCCACTGGGCAGTAAAGGTGCACGCTTAACTACTGATATTACTATACCGTCACGCTATTTAGTATTTATGCCAGATGCGACACATGTGGGTGTGAGTCAACGTATCGAAACGGAAGAAGAACGCGCTAGGCTGAAAAAAATTGTTGCTGAATATGGCGATGAAAACGGTAGCTTTATTGTTAGAACTGCCGCAGAAGGCGCAAGTGAAGTAGAGCTACGTCATGATGCTGCGTTTTTAAAAAAACTGTGGGATAAAATAGTTTCTAAGCGCCGTAAAACCAGCAAAGCCAGTATTTTGCATGAAGATCTTACGTTGGCTTTTAGAACGTTACGTGACTACGTGGGCGAAGATATGGAGCGCATTCGTGTTGACTCTAAGCTTACCTACCAAGAACTTAAGCTGTTTACTGAAGAGTTTGTGCCGTTATTATCGCAAGTGCTTGAGTATTATCCGGGTGAGCGCCCCATTTTCGACTTATTTGATGTAGAAAGTGAAATTCAAAAGGCATTACATCGTAAGGTGACTTTAAAGTCGGGTGGTTACCTGATCATAGATCAAACAGAAGCTATGACCACAGTTGATGTTAATACCGGTGCATTTGTTGGTCACCGTAACCTTGAAGAAACTATTTTTAATACCAATGTTGAAGCAACCTCAGCTATTGCCCGTCAACTAAGGCTGCGTAATTTAGGCGGTATTATTATTATCGACTTTATTGATATGGTCAGCGATGAGCACAAGCGCCGGGTAATGCACTCATTAGAATCTGCGCTTTCTAAAGATCGAGCTAAAGCCAATATTAATGGTTTGTCAGCATTAGGGCTGGTTGAAATGACCCGCAAGCGAACTCGCGAAAGTTTAGAGCACATACTGTGTGATGTATGTCCTGCGTGTTCAGGGCGTGGCTCTCAAAAAACGGTTGAGACCGTATGCTATGAAATCCTTCGCGAGATAGTACGTGTTAACCGCGCTTACGATGCGGATAAGTTTGTAGTTTATGCATCTCCTGCAGTATGTGAAGCGCTATTAAATGATGAATATCACAACCTTGCAGAGCTAGAGTTATTTATTGGTAAGCAAGTTAATATCCAAACAGAAAGTTTATACAGCCAAGAGCAGTTTGATGTGGTAATGATGTAATGAAATTTAAAGCGGCCTGTTTCTTTTGTGTGCGCAAATTATGGCAAATAAGTGCTGTAATTTTGGTGCTACTGGCCGTTATTGTTTCTATTTTAAAATACACCTTACCCTACGCAAACGATTATAAAGGCGACATAGAAAACTACCTTGATAGCAAGTTTGATATCAGCTTATCGATAGGTGCTATATCGGCAAGTTGGCAAGGTAATGGCCCAGCCTTAGTGCTCGAACAATTATCATTTAAAGACAACCAAACCGCCCCTATTTCTTTAACTATTGCGAAAACTAGTTTAGAGCTAAACCTTTGGGAAAGCTTAAAGTCTTTTCAGCTCAAGTCGAATTACTTTGTGATCAATGGTTTTCATACCAAGGTTAATGTCGCGAATTTATTTGTAGGTAACCAAGATGATGTGTCATTCGAGCAAAAAGAGTTAATTGAAGGGCTATTTTTAGGTGAAACCGGTCATTTTGCAATAGAAAACTCCAGTATCAGCTTTGTATTAGAAGATAACAAAGAGCGTAAACTGTTATTAGAAAACATTGTATGGCAAAACCAAGATAAACAGCACCTTGGCAGTGGTAGCCTCGCATTACCGGGTATTTCGGTGGGAAATTTTGACGCACGTATTGCGCTCAAAGGTGAAACCTTAGAGCAAATGGTGGGCGATCTGTATGTGCAGGCTAATCAGGTTGATGTGTCAAATTGGTTAGCTCAGTACATTAATACTCAAAAGCAGCAACTACATAGCGATTTAAACTTACAAGCTTGGCTTAGATTAGAGCAAGGCCTAGTGAGTGACGTAAAGGTACAGTGGTTACCGAGCGCGGTAAATTGGCAACTCAATGAACAAACACAAAAGGTAAGCCTAAGTGAAGGGGGATTTCATCTATACCCAGAGCAAAATAGTTGGCGATTAAAAAGCACAGGCTTAGCATTTAGTACCGGTGAAACCACTTGGCCAAGCCTTGAATTTGAAGCCTTATTAGGTAAGCAAAATAAAGTATGGCTACAGCAACTTGATTTAGCACTATTGAGTGATTTAGCTGAGTTGACTAATTTTCCCAATTTAGCCCCTTTTTTAGCACGCCAACCAAGCGGACAAATCAATACCGCGTACCTTGAGTTTGCCGATGCAAGGCAATGGCAACTATGGTTTGAAGCCGATGAAATTAGCTGGCAAGAGAAAAACGCCGTACCCGCCGCTCAATCCTTAAGGGTTGATGGATTGGTTAATCAGCAATATGGCCGGATCACTATTTTTGGTGAAAACAGCCACTTAATTACAGGTGCTAGTTTTAGTAATAATATTGACTATAACCAGCTAAACATTGAATTAGATTTAGCTAAGCGCTCAGGCGATTGGCATATTAGCAGCGATAACCTATGGCTTGATAACAATGAGGTGACTTTAAGCGCACAGATGCAGCTAAGCTTAGGTGATACGCCACGCTTGGATTTATATGCTGAAGCGTTTGCACCTGATGCCAGTATTGCAGGTCACTATTTTCCTTTGACGTTAATGAGCTCTGAGTTGGTTAGTTATTTAAATGGCGCAATAAAAGCAGGTGAAGTATCAAATACTCAGGTGTTATTTTCTGGTCCATTATCAGGTTTTCCATTTAAAGATGGTTCAGGGCAGTTTGATGTAATAGCGCAAATAGATAATGCCACCTATCAATTCGATCCCGATTGGCCTGCAGTTACAAATGCCAGTGTAAAGCTGCATTTTGAAAATGAGCGTATGGATATTTACAGTCAGCAAGGTCAATTGGTAAATCTAGACGTTGGCAGTAGTGTGCAAGTAAGTATTAATGACTTAATGGGCAGTGCGCCATTGGTGGTTAGTATTGATAAGCAAGCAGAGCTTGAAAAAATGCACGACTTTTTTGTCGCTACACCTTTAGCAAATCCATTAGCTGATATTTTTAATATTGTACAAGGGCAGGGGCTTGCTAGTGCAAATATTGAATTGTTAATCGGTTCACAGTTTGAAGGTGGGGCCAGTGTCAGTGGTACAGTTAATTTACTCGATTCCCCCCTTTACATTTCTGCGCCTGGTATTTCACTTGAGCACTTAAAGGGTGAACTTAGCTTTAATAATCAACAAATAAACCTTACAAATGCAACGGCTACATGGCTTGGTATGCCACTAACTATTAACTACAATAGTGACGCAAACGCAGAGGATTATCGCGCTGATATAAATATAAATGCTCAGCTTGATGCGCAAACACTTATAAGTCATGGACAAGGTATTTTAGATGGTTATTTAAGTGGGCAAAGTGATGTTGATATTGCTTTGGCGCTTAATTTTACCGAGCAAGGATTTAATTATCGTGCCGAAGTTGAATCGCCACTTATTGGCTTAAATAGCTCCTTGCCAGGAGTATATGCAAAAAGCAGTGAGCAAGCTTGGCCTCTGAGTGCGGTTGTTCAAGGTGATGATATATCTAATTTGATCACCGCAAACGTGGAGCAGTTATTTTATTTTAACGCCATTTTAGATAATGCTAAATCGCAGTTTAATAACGCCCACTTTATAATAGGCAACAAAGACTTAGGGCTTAACGCGCAAGACTTAGCGGTGAGTATTAACTTAGCCCAAATCGAGTTATTACCTTGGATTGATTTAATTGATCAAATTATTAATGTAGCTAAAGTGCAGCCTGAGAATACACCGCCAGGCGTTATGCCACCTTTACATGAAGTGGTTGCGAATATTGACATGTTTAATGTTAGTGGCATGCAGTTTAATGATTTTGATATGCGTTTATCGCCCCTAAATAATAATTTGCAATTAAAGCTTAATGCCAAAGAATTAAGAGCCGAAGTGTTTGTACCTAGCGGGCAATCAAGTCAGCCGATTCGAATTAACAGCGACTATTTAAGGCTTAACTTTTTAGAGGCCGAAACAGAGCAACCAAATGAAAAGTCGACCCCGGAACAACTTGCTTGGCTTGCAAACTTGCCGGCTATTGAATTTGAATGTGCCGATTGTAAGATCAGCCATTATCAGCTTGATAAGGTAAGTGCTTCATTGTTAGGCGATGGTAAAAAGCTACTTATTTCTGAGCTAGTGGTGGATAAAGGCGATCATATATTGCGCACTAAAGGGCAATGGCAAAATGGTTTAACGGCAATGAGCGGCGAACTTAAAAGTGATGATATTGGCGCCTTATTTAATGAATTTGATATTACCACCACTATTAAAGACTCAAACGCCAATCTAAATTATCAATTAAATTGGCAAGCGGCACCTTATAACTTAGATATTGCTAGTTTAGACGGTGAAATTAGTTGGGATTTAGGCGAAGGCCATTTAACTGAAGTCAGTGATGGGGGCGCACGGGTATTTTCATTGCTGAGCCTTGATTCATTAGTGCGTAAGTTAAAGCTTGATTTTAGAGATGTATTTTCTAAAGGCTTTTTCTATAACAGTATGAAAGGCACCATGCAGATAGATAAAGGCATTGCCTATACCCAAGATACTAAAATGGATGGGGTACCTGCCGATCTTTCTATAAAAGGGTATGCAAATTTAAATACTCTCGAAATTGACTACGACTTAGCCGTGGCACCGCAAGTAACATCGAGTATTCCGGTAATTGTGGCTTGGATGGTTAATCCAGTAACGGGGCTTGCAGCTTTAGCAATTGATAAAGTGATTCATTCTGCGCGAGTGATCTCAGAGATCAACTTTAAAGTGACGGGCAAAATGAACGATCCTCAGGTACAAGAATTAGATCGTAAGAGCCGAGAGGTGACTTTACCGCAAGCAGCACAAAATCAGCCGCAAGCATCTTCAGAGTTAAAGCTTAAAGATGCTGAGGTGAGCGCAGCGCAATGAGTAAATCACTTATAAGTACAACACCTGCGATTATTGCATTGCAAATGTGCTCAGGCTTAAACCCTGATGATAACATTGCCACCTTAAAGCAAGCCTTAGCTGCTCTGCCAAACACGCGACCTTTGTTAGTATGTTTACCAGAAGCGTTTTTAGTGTTTAGTAAACACGCTGGTGATACGTTGTTAGTGTCTCAGCGTATTGAACAATATAAACAGCAAATCAGTGAATTGTGCCGTAAACATAATATTTGGTTAAATGCTGGCACCATGCCAGTGCCCTATAACCAACATAAGTATTACGCTGCCTCACATTTGTTTAATAACCAAGGCGATATTGTTGCAAGCTATAACAAAATACATTTATTTGATGTTGAGGTAGATGACCAGACCGGCAGCTATCGAGAATCCGATTTTACTCAAGCGGGCGATGAGGTTGTGGTTGTTGATTCTCCCTTTGGTAAAATTGGTTTAACAGTGTGTTATGATTTGCGCTTTGCTGGTTTATTTAATGCTTTAGTTCGCAAAGGCGCCGAAATTATATTAGTACCCAGTGCGTTTACTGTGCCTACAGGTAAAGCGCATTGGCAGCCGCTACTTGCAGCACGTGCCATAGAAACGCAGTGTTATGTTATTGCTGCAGCGCAATATGGAACACATGAAAACGGTAGGCAAACTTATGGTCGCAGCCTGATGTTATCGCCTTGGGGTGAAATATTAAGCGAAAAACCAACAGGGCTTGGTTTTATTAGTTGCACCGTAGATTTAAACCAGTTACACAAAATTAGACGAGATATGCCGCTGCAATCTCACCAACGATTTAGAGAGCCATTATTATGAATTCGGTTGAACAGCATTTATTACACGACAGCCAGCTAAATCGAGAAGAACTCGAAAAAACATTAGCTTATATTCACCAGCACAAAGTTGATTATGCCGACCTTTATTTTCAATCGAGTCATCATGAGTCTTGGGTATTAGAAGACGGCCTTGTTAAAGAAGGGTCTTATAATGTTGAGCGTGGTGTTGGCGTACGGGCTGTTAGTGGTGAAAAAACCGGTTTTTCGTATTCAGACGCAATCAATCTTGAAGCGCTAAACAAAGCAGCCACGGCTGCACGTAGTATTGCCGATGCCGGTGAAGATAAAGCTGTTAAAGTATTCAGCGATGTGGCTGCAAAGCAGCAGTTTGCGCCACATCAGCCTATTTCTAGCATGAGCGACACCGATAAAGTTAATTTGTTACGTGAGCTTGAAAATTATATTCGCGAATTAGCCCCTGATGCTGAGCAAGTTATTAGCTCAATGTCTGCGGTATATGAAGAAGTATTAATTGCAGCTAGCGATGGCACCTTTGCTACCGATATTCGCCCACTGATCCGTTTAAACTGCTCTGTATTGCTAGAGAAAAATGGTCGCCGTGAACGTGGCGGTGCTGGTGGCGGTGCGCGCCTAGATTATGGTTACTTTAAAGAGCTGGTTGATGGTAAGCCGCGTTGGATGGGTTTTGCAGAAGAAGCCGTTCGTCAAGCTAAAGTAAACTTAGAAGCTATTGATGCCCCTGCAGGTACTATGGAAGTGGTATTAGGTAATGGCTGGCCAGGCGTGTTGTTACACGAAGCGGTAGGTCATGGTCTAGAAGGTGACTTTAACCGTAAAGGCGCATCTGCGTTTAGCGGTAAAGTAGGTCAAAAAGTTGCTTCAGAGCTATGTACTGTGGTTGATGATGGTACTATGGGCGATCGCCGTGGTTCACTCAATGTAGATGACGAAGGCACGCCTGCAGCCTATAACGTACTTATCGAAAACGGTATTTTAAAAGGCTATATGCAAGATAAAATGAACGCGCGTTTGATGGGAGTAAACTCAACAGGTAACGCACGTCGTGAGTCATACGCACATTTACCTATGCCTCGTATGACTAACACTTACATGTTAGGCGGCGAGCACAGCCAAGCTGATATTATCAGCACGGTTAAAAAAGGTATCTTTGCGCCAAACTTTGGTGGCGGCCAAGTAGATATTACCTCAGGTAAGTTTGTTTTTAGTGCCTCAGAAGCTTACTTGATCGAGAACGGTAAAATCACCCAACCAATTAAAGGTGCAACATTAATTGGTAATGGTCCCGAAGTAATGCAGCAAATCTCTATGGTAGGTAATGATTTAGCGCTTGATAAAGGCGTAGGTGTTTGTGGTAAAGACGGTCAAAGTGTACCAGTAGGTGTTGGCCAACCAAGTTTGAAAATTGATCAGTTAACAGTTGGTGGCACGGCTTAATTTCATTACAAAGTCGTTATAAAAAACCGCGTTTTTACGCGGTTTTTTATTTTAAGAATTAAAGCTCAAAGGGAGCAACACCGACAGCTTGCATTTGATAACCCACTTGGGCTATTTCGCCAGACCAAGTTTGCGTTTTAATAACGCCCGTTACAACAATTGCATCATATAAGCTATCGATAGGCACACCGCCTTTAATAGTTACATGAACCAGCTGGTTTGGCGGTGGGGGTGGCACATGAATACAGGCACCAAAGTAAGGGACTAATAAAAACTCGGTAATAAGTTCGCTGTCACCTTCAAGTGGCACAACAAACCCAGGTAAGCTAACAGACTGCCCATCAAGTGCTTTAACAACCGGCGCGTCCAAATCAGGTTGCACCCAGTTTTGCTCACTGCCTTCGTGATTAGCTTGTGCTTGGGTATCTATTTGCACATGCCCTTGTGGGATCAAGTCTTCCCAAAAAATTTCCTTCGGGGGATTTGCAATGCTAGCAAAGCTAATTAGCACTGCACTTAATAGCATTAAAGAGTGTGTAGTTACTTTAAACAACGTCATGATCATCCTAAAGTTTATATTTTTATACTCATACCATCACTAAGAGAATAAAAGTAAGCGCGTGTAGCGGGGATCAAGCCAATAATGAATCCCGCAGCCATAATAACGCCAATCAAAGTGAGTTCATAGTCAGAGAGCATACTGATATTAATGCTCACTCCTGCTTGGCTTTGTAAGTAACCCGCGGTTGTGCCCATAAGCGCATAAAATAGAGTACAGCCTACTAAGCAACCTAAAAAGGTAGTGAGCAGTGATTCTATACTGATCAGTGAAAATAATTGCCAAGGGCGGGCGCCCACAGAACGTAATATTGCCAGTTCTCTGCGGCGTTGATTAAGGTTAGCCAGCAGTGTGGTTAACATGCCGAGCAAGCTAATAATGACCACCACAAATGAAAATAGCAATAGGATCTTTTCTATTATTGCCAGCATTTCCCAAAGCTCTTTTAGTGTGACTGTAGGCATAATCGCTAATAAAGGCTCTGGCTTAAATTGGTTTATGTTACGCCTAATTTGTAGCGTATAAAGCGGTGAGTCGAAGCCCATTAAAAAGGCGGTAATTTGTTTTGGATGGCCAACTAGTGCGTGACTCGAGTGGTCATGATGATCGTCATGATCATGATGGCCGCCACCATGAATCAATTCAATTGCCGCCAGCGGCACATGCAATGTTTTATCAACAGGGGTGCCAGTAGGCTTTAAAATACCAACAACTTTGAAGGGGTTATCGTCATGATGATGAAAGCTAGTATTGCCCATACCATGAGAAATCACAATTTCATCACCAATTTTATAGGCCAGTTTACTTGTAACCTCACTCCCTATAACAACTTCATTGATGCTAGAAAAAGCCTTCCCTTGTTCAAATGCTAAGGGCTGTTTTTTAGCAAATCGATAGTGCTTAAAATAATCGAGTGTGGTGCCTAAGACTGCTTGGCCTTTATGGCTATCGCCAAGGCTAATAGGAATGCTCCACTTAACCCCGCGCTGTTTTGTTATGTATTGATAGCTTTGCCAACTCACCCCATTATTGGTGTGGCCAATTCTAAACACCGAGGACAGTAGTAATTGAATATCGCCCGTGCGTGCGCCAACAATTAAATCGGTACCCGAAATGGTATTACTAAAACTACTTTTAGCATCTACGCGAACGCGCTCAATACTGAGTAATAACATGACGCTAATCGCAATAGTGAGCAATGTCAGTAATACACTGGCACGTCTATTTAGCAAACTTTTATAGGCAAGTTTAAATAAAATCATACATCACCTTGTAAATTTACTAAGTCGATTGTGCGGCTAAAGAGTGGCTTTAATGTTTCATCGTGACTGACAAAAACAAGCGTGCTGTTACTTTTTTTTGCTTGTTCAAATAGCAGCTTAATAAAGCTTTCACGATTTTGCGTATCAAGTGCTGAAGTAGGCTCATCGGCAATGATAAGTTCGGGACTGCCTATAAATGCACGTGCTGCAGCAACTCGCTGTTGCTGCCCAATACTTAAAGTGGCAACATTTTGATTATGAAGGTGCGGCTCTAACCCAAGTGCGTTGAGAAGTCGGGCGGCTTCTTTGGTTAAACTATCAGTTTGGTTGAGCACGTGTTGCTGACGCTTTTTCGAAAATTGGCACCCTAAACATACATTTTCTAATGGGGTTAAATAAGGTAGTAAATTAAAGTTTTGGAAAATATAGCCAATATGATCCGCTCTAAATGCATCGCGCTGTGCATTGGTAAGCGCACTTAGATTTTGGTTCAAAACACAAAGTTGGCCGCTAGTGGTTACATTAATGCCTGCTAGTAGTGCCAGTAAGGTAGATTTACCACTGCCGCTTGGCCCATGTAAAAAAACATGTTCACCTTCATCAATGGCGAGTTGCTCAATAGTGAGAGTGGGGCTGGCTGCTTTTTTATGCCATTTAAAAGATACATTCTCAAGGTTGATCATAACGTCTTACCAACTCCAATAGTTAAGTCTTTTGCGCATTTTAAATTGTCTAATAAGATTAAGTGGTTTAGCTTTGAGCTTTTCATCACTATGCAACAGTTCATTGGTTGCGCAAAGTACTCGTTGGCTTGAGTTACCATCTGTGTATGGGTGTAATTCTTGGCAAAAAGTTTCAATATTATCCACAAGTTCTTTTGGGTAAGTTAGTGCATAGTCTATTGCGGCTTCAACGTTATTTTTATCTGTAATATCAAGTAAGTGTTTTTCAGGTGCTTTATTACAAAACGTTACAACCGGTTTTCGTTGTACCAAAAACATCAGTAATATGGATGAAGTATCGCACAGCATTACATCAGCAGATTGCAGTAATGGAATAACATTATCTGTTTCAACAAAGGTTAGATTGTCATTACTCAACGCTTGGTATTTATCAACCCACTCTTGCGGCATTTTCGGATGAAACTGAACTAATAGTCGCCATTTACCGCTTTCGCTAAAGTGTTTTATTTGTTCATAAAGTTTAGGTGCAAGAGATAAACGTTTTGAAAACGTAGAGCAGATCAATACTGTTGGGCGGGAGTCTGTTTCATCAATATGGCTAGGCTTTGAGTTACCGTTAAAAAATTGATCTAGGGGAGGCCAACCTGTTTCTACTACCTTAAAATAACCCAGTTTCTTTTGTAACGCCGTAAATGGAGCCGTTGTATTTGGGCCTTGTGTACAATATAAATCAAAGCAGCCCCGAACTTTAAAGTGATCGTTTTGGCCTTTTTTGTTTAGCTTTCCTGCATCAAAGCCGTGAAAAACAGCTACTTTCTTTCCTGGGAAAAATGTAGGGATAGAGTTCGCTGGTGCAAAGGTTGCGTCAGGCGCCCATTGGTTTATCTCATGAATAGAATTTAGCGTTTTTTCATCACTTTTTAGAAATTCAGGGTTAACATTATCACCCTCTAAAAACCATTTAACTTCCCCTCCTTGAGCTAATATTTCTGCTTGCAAAGGCCTTAAAATAGCATAGGAATAATTTTGGGAAATATACATTAAATATTTCTTATTCTTAGTGGCAGTTAAATAGTTCAAGCTAGCTCCTCAGGGCAAGTAATCATGCAAGTTTACCCCAATGCGCCAGCTAGATAAATATTCTGAGATGATTTGTTTTTAGCCTAAGATTGAGCTTTGTGGTTGCCTAGATTATTATAGAGCGCCTAACCCCAATTCCATACTTTGCTCTTTGAGCATGCCAAACCCCGGAGATAGCATGACTAGCTATAAAGTTTTAGACGTAAACGATGACTTACCCATTCGTACTAAAGGTAAAGTACACAGTGGCAAAGTGCGTTCAGTTTATTGGTTAACCGATGCAGATAGTAAACGCTTAATAAATGAAAAAGGCTATAACGTTCCTGCCGATACTGAATTGGCCATTATGGTTATTTCAGACAGAATTTCTGCTTTTGATTGCATATGGCAAGGTGAAAATGGCCTAAATGGCGTGCCGGGCAAAGGCATTGCATTAAACTCAGTGGCTGCTCATTGGTTTAACATGTTTAATGAAGCCGGTTTGGCGGGTAATCATATTGTTGATATTCCTCACCCATACGTATGGATTGTTCGTAAAGCCAGTACAGTTAAAGTTGAAGCAATTGCTCGTCAATATATTACCGGCAGCATGTGGCGCGACTACGCCAAAGGCGAAAGACACTTTTGTGGTTTGCAACTTCCAGAAGGCTTAAAAGCGAATCAAAAGCTTGAGCACGTACTCATTACTCCTTCTACTAAAGGTATTATAGAAGGGGTGGCTGATATTCCTGCCGTTGATGATGTAAATATTACGCGTGAAAATATTACGAACAACTTAGATGTTTTCAATTTTAAATCGGCTGACGATGTCACCAAATATGAAAAATTATTGGTAGAAGGGTTCGAGCTAATTAGTAATGAGTTAGCTAAGCTTGGCCAGATTTTCGTTGATACCAAATTTGAATTTGGTTACGTAGAAGATTTAAATGGTGCTCAGCAGCTTATTTATATTGATGAAGTAGGGACACCAGATTCATCGCGTATTTGGGATGAAGCATCTTATAAAGATGGCAAAATTGTTGAAAACTCAAAAGAAGGTTTTCGCCAGCTGTTAATTAATAATGTGCCAGAGAGTGATGTGTTATTAAATAAAGATCGTATGGCTGAGCGTGAGCAGTTAGCAAAAGATTATATTTTACCTGAGTCAGTGATGCTTGAAGTGTCTGACACTTATGTGGGTATCGCTAGCAAAATTATCGGTAAAGAGATCGTTATACCCAAAGATCCGCGCCAAGAAGTGATTGCTATTTTAGATGCTGATTACGGTTTAATTAATCATTAACGAGCAAGTTAATCTTAATGATAAAGCTTATTTAAATTAGTAAAAAAGTATTTATTTTAACTAACTGAGCTATATTTCTTGCAATTAGTGCTCGTCTCTAATTAACTTAACCTATGGTGAATTTTTGGGTATGGTTATGTTAGAGCGAGCATCGCAACTTATTGCAAAATGTCGTTTTTTATTAGTACTGGGTGCATTGTTTAGTGTATCAGCGTTTGGTAATTCTATTAATTTGGTTATTAAAGATCAGCATGGACAAGTATTGCCTAATGCTGTCGTAGAAATAAAGCATTTACCTTCTTCAAAAGTACAAAGTAATTTACCCACAGCGGTGATGGATCAAGTTGATAAACAGTTTTCACCACAGCTGCTTATTGTGCGCCAAGGTCAGTATGTTAACTTTCCTAATAGTGATAATATTCGCCACCATGTGTATTCTTTTTCAAAAGCAAAGCCTTTTCAATTAAAGCTCTATTCTGGCCAGCCAGAAGAACCTATTAAGTTTGATGAGCAAGGTGTGGTTGTATTGGGCTGCAATATCCACGACTCTATGGTGGGCTATATTTATGTTGCTAACAGTAATCATGTGTATACCAGCAACGAGCAAGGCCAGATAGAGCTGCAAGTTGACTCTTTTCCTGTGCAAGCCAGTATTTGGCATTCACTGCAAACAGCTCCTTTGGATAATAAAAAAATGTTTGATATAGAATCAACCAACTCGTTATCAATCACTATAAATACGTCTACGCCTGCACCACGAAATACCTTTGGTAGTCAATTTAGGGAAGGTAATGGGCAATAATTTACGTAGCCGTATAACAACGCTATGCGTTGGCTTGGTGTTACTTACAACTTTACTCAGTTTAGTGAGTTTTTGGTGGTCTACGAGTAAGTTTCAGGCAGAAAAAGTCCAGCAAAATATAACGGTTGCGCAAAGCGTTTATAAGCAATACTTAAAATCAAAAGAGAGTTTGCTATTAACCGCCGCTAAGGTGTTAACCGCTGATTTTGGTTTTAAGCAAGCAGTTGCTACTCGCGATGCAGCCACCATTAGTAGTGTGCTATACAACCATAGCCAACGGATCAATGCCGATTTAATGCTGTTGCTCGATTTATCGGGGCGGTTAGTCTCTGCTAATGTTAATGCACAAAATTTTGCAGATAACCTACAGCCCTTAATGGATGAGTTATTAAATAATTCTGAGCAATCGAGCTTTGTCGTGTTAAATAATCAGCTCTATCAAGTGATATTATTGCCCGTTAAAACCCCCAGAACTATCGCTTACAGTTTGGTCGGCTTTAAAATCACGTCGGCTGTTGCTACTGAGCTGAAAAGTTTAACGGGTATGGAAGTTAGTTTTGTTGCGCAGTTAGATGATTTTGCAGCAAGCTCGTTAGTACCTAAACCTAAAAAATTTCAACCTATAGAATACTTTGAGACTAAAACTACAGCTCGTTTTTTTGCTGAGTACTTGGCCTATGAAAATCAACAAATAGCTTTACCGTCTTTGCAATCGCATCCGGTTACCTTACTACTTAGTGCTGATTTAACTTCAAGTTATCGAGATATTGAGCAGCTATTGCTAACACTAGTTACATTGGCCGTATTAACCATGTTATTTGGTGTGATCACCAGTAGTTTGCTAGCCAATAACTTAACCACCGGGCTTACACAGTTGGCGGTTATTGCAAGGCAATTTGCCAAAGGCGACTACCGTTTTAAATTTGAAGGTAAAAAGCAAAGCAGCGAAATAGCAACGCTAGTCAGCGCGTTTAATAATATGGGTAATGATATTAATAAGCGTGAGCAGCAAATCAGTTTTCAAGCACATCACGATACTTTAACAGGGTTTTATAACCGTTCAGCTATGTTAGATTTATTAGCAAAGCAGCTCACTAAAGATAAACGCTACACGCTTGTTGCTATTGATATAAAAGGCTTAAGGCACATAAACGACAAACTTGGCCCACAAGTAGGTGATGAGTGTTTAATTGCAGTGGCAAATCGTATTCGTCAATTCTCGGATGAGCTTGGTGGATTTCATGCTCGAATTGGTGGCGATGAATTCTTAACGGTTTACCCTTGTGCAGAGATTGAGCAGGTAAAATGTGCTGTAGCCGATTTGATTGAGCAATTACAGGCACCTTATCAGATTAAAAGCTTAAAAATAAGTTTGCGTTTTAACGCTGGGATTGTGCAGTACCCTGGACAAGGCGTTAAAGCGGACGATTTAATGCGACGTGTACTCATTGCTGTAGATGCAGCTACAACGAGTCAGCAAAGCTTACATTATTATCAAGACGGTGAAGATGAGGCGTATTTAGACCGTTTAATTATGCTTGATGAACTCAAACAAGCAATTGATGATGATAATGGACAATTATTTATGACCTATCAGCCTAAATTGAATATTAAAAGTCAGAAAATTGATAAGGTAGAGTCTCTTATTCGTTGGCAACGAAAAGATGGTGGCTGGGTCTCGCCTGAGGTCTTTATTGATTTAGCCGAGCAGTCAGGGTTAATAGTAGAGCTGACCGCTTGGGTTGTCGAGACTGTGATTGCACAAATAGCCGATTGGTCAAAAAAGGATATTCATTTACAAGCCGCTATTAATGTTTCTGCCCAAGATATTGCTCATTCAGGTTTTCACGCTTCGTTGGTAGCCACCTTAAATAAATACCAAGTAAACCCAAGCTCTGTCACTATTGAGTTGACGGAGCGCGATATGATTGAAAATGAAGCCCAAGGTATTAAAGCGTTAGAAGATTTAAAAACTATTGGCGTTAAAATTTCATTGGACGATTATGGCGTAGGGCAAACATCACTAGGACGGTTAAAAATGTTACCTATTGATGAGCTTAAGTTAGATAAATGCTTTATTTTAACTTTGCATGAGTCACAAAAAGATCAATACATAGTGCGCTCGTCAATCACACTTGGTCACCAATTGGGGTTTTCTGTTGTGGCTGAAGGGGTAGAAACCGCTGAGTCTTTATCAATGCTTCACGAAATGCAATGCGATCATGCGCAAGGTTACTATTTAAGTCGCCCTTTAAAAGCGCAGCAATTAGAACAATGGTTAGAGGAATATCAGCGTGTACATTAAGTTATTATTCGCCTTGGCACTCTCATTTTGTAGTGCGTTAAGTATGGCTGCTACGGGGAAATTATTAGCAACACCTGGGGTGTCTCAAATTGAAGGCAGTGCAGGGGGCGGATTAGTTCCTTGGGCACAATTAGTAGGGTATGCCAGTGAAGACGAATGGGCTGTTAATGGTTTTTGTAGTCGTGCTGATGTTACTGACTATCGTCTTGATGCCTGCGGCATGCAACTAAACCTATTCAATCGTGTTGAGCTCAGTTATGCAGTGCAGCAGTTTGATGTGCCTGCACTCAATACCGAAATAGAGCAGTCAATTTCTGGGGCTAAAATTCGTTTATACGGTGATATTGTTTACAGTAAGTGGCCACAGCTAAGTGTGGGCGTACAGCATAAATCACTAGAGGATGGCACAGTAGCAAAGTTAGTTGGCGCAAAAAATACCAGTGGTACAGATGTGTACCTAGCCGCCAGTAAATTACATTTGGGCGCACTTGCTGGGTACAACTGGTTTTGGAATGTGACTACTCGCTACAGTAAAGCCAATCAGCTAGGACTGTTAGGATATGGCGGGGCTAATGAGGGCAGCCATATTTTAGTAGAAGCAAGTAGTGCAGTTTTTGTAAGTCGTGAACTTGCCATTGGTGTTGAATATCGACAAAAAGCCAACAACTTGGGGTTAGGCGAACAAGATTGGCGTGATTTATTTATAGCGTGGATACCAAATAAGCATATGAGTGTGACTGCGGCCTATTTAGATTTAGGGCGGATTGCTGGTGTTGATAATCAAACTGGCTGGTATTTATCGGTTACGGGGTATTGGTAATGAAACTGAGTGTATTTATTTTTTGTTGTTTAAACTTACTTGCAGGGTGTACAACCCAACCCAACACCTCTTTGTATCACCAGCTTGGCGAACAAGCTGGGCTTGAGAGGCTAACTGATAGTTTTATTACACAAATAGGTAATGACAAACAAGTGTTTCATTACTTTGAGCACAGTAATATCAGTCATTTTCGACAAGGGTTTATTAGCCATTTATGTTCGCTGGTGGAGGGCCCTTGTGAATATAAAGGTGACTCTATGGTTGCTATTCATACAGGCATGAACATAAACGAAAAAGACTTCAATCACGTTGTCGATTTATTAATAAATGCAATGAACGAGCAAAATATCCCACATACAGTGCAAAATAAAATTTTAGCTAAAATGGCGCCATTGCGTGGCGAAATTATTAAAATTTAACAGGTCGCAGTCATGCAGCCAATATATTGAGCTTCAGTTATAACTTTCTAGTTATAATTGACAGATCAGCTGATATTTTTTTGCGTTGCATATATAAGTTTAACCTGTGTTTTAAATTTCTAATAAATGTACTTTTATTAGAATGCCTACCTGAATTTGTCCTTGCTATTTCACTTTCAAATTGGCTATTAGTGGCAATTGGATATGGCTTAATACCTACGATATTGAGCCCAACTTCACTATGAAACTGCATATCAACATCAACAGGTCTAAAAAATGGCTTTCTGTGCAGAAGTTTCTTAGCCCCCTCAAGAGATAATATATATCCTTGAGCTCCATTTGGGACTTTAAAGTAATTCCCCAAAACAAACTCACTCTCAAGGGGGTGTGTATTAATAAATGCTAAATCTCGGCTATCGGAAAGTTTTATAAAATCCCAATTTTTTAATTTTTCTGCTGATTCAATCGTATTAGTTAAATGCGATTTAATTATAATGTCGTCCTCAAGTATTACGCACATAGGTATCGAGTGTGTAACTATATGCTCCCAGACTCGCATATGGCTAATGTAACAACCTATTTCTCCTAGTGTTAAGTTGCGATGATATGAGTTTTTATTCTTTTTCGGGCAATACCATTTGAGGAGCTCTTGCTCACCAAGATGTTTACCAATAGTAGCTTCAAAGCGTTCAGCACTTATATTAAGATCTTTAAGTCGCTTTTGAACCTCATACCAACGGGATTCACAAGGTTTCATGTTGATAATAAATATCGAAGTTTTCATTTTTTAATTAACCTGAGCTGCGGATAAGAAATTACTAATTTAAAGGAACTAAATGCTCGTTCCATGATCCGATCATTCGACCAAGAGTGATTAGAACAAAAAGGAACGAGCATGAACAAGTTAGTTGAAACGTACTGTGATGTCGATGATTTTTCAAAGTTATTTTTCCCAAGCTGGCAGCGTATATTGCTCGAAAATGGTGAAATTAAACGTCGAAGAGCATGCCGCTTATCTCCGTCAGAGGTGATGACTATTATCATCCATTTTCACCAGTCACATTACAGAGATTTCAAAAACTACTACCTTCACTATGTTTGCCGTCAACTTAAAGCCTATTTTCCAGAGTTGCTGAGTTACGCAAGGTTTCTCGCGCTTATGCCTAGTGTGGTGGTTCCGATGTGCAGTTACCTCACATCAAAACTTGGCAAGCCCACAGGTATACAATTTGTTGACTCCACTAAAATAGAAGTGTGTCACATCATCAGAGCTAAAAGAAATAAAGTGTTTGAAGGCGTTGCTCATCATGGAAAAGGCACTATGGGTTGGTCATATGGATTCAAACTACACTTAATAATTAATCATTTAGGTGAGATTGTGGCGCTAAAGCTCACAACGGGCAATGTGGATGATCGAGAGCCTGTTTCTGATATGGCGGACTCTATCTTCGGAAAACTCTATGGCGACAAAGGTTATATCAGCAAAGCGCTCTCTGGTGAGTTACTAGAAAAAGGTGTCGAGTTGATCACGACGGTTCGAAAGAATATGAAGAAAAAATTTGTTTCATTGTGGGACAGGGCTTTATTGAAAAAACGATTTATAATCGAAACGGTGAATGATCAATTGAAAAACATTTCTTACATTGAACACTCTAGACACCGCAGTATGCATGGCTTTATGCTAAATTTACTTGGTGGATTAATTGCCTATTGCCTAAAAGAGGAAAAGCCGTCATTAGATTTAACATCGCAAGAACTTGAAATTTTAGAGAGTAATAATCTAATGTTGGCTTAACCAGATCTCAGGTTAATTATTTTATTGTTTGTAGCTTAATAGTCTTTAAGCGAAATAGATTCATTTAAAAAATCCAGTATATGTAATTAGACTCAATAGTATTATTCTATGAAAGCTATATATTATTTATAAGCTGAGAAAAGGTATTTGTTAAAACTGTATTGGCTTTGGATAACAGCTATAACGAAACCGGCTCTTCCATCTAAAAAACCTAGCCTTAAAAAATAATGTCGAATAAAAGCAAATATGGCAGAGCCAGTAGCTTTTGATAATGAGGCTTTTTTTCCTTTTTGAATTATTTGCTTTGCGCCTAAGTTAGCATAGTGGTTTCTTTTATTAAGATAGGTAAAAATATCTTGGTGCTGGAAGTGTAAAATGTTTTCTTTTAGTGTAATTAGCTCACAGTCTTTTGTTATAACAGATTCATGCACTAAGTTTCTGTTGTAACTTGTTTTTTTCTTGTTGTATATACGGGCAATATGATCAGGGTGCCAGCCACTGTGATAAATAAACTGGCCACAAAAATATGTTAGCCGATTTATTCTTAATACATTTTCTTCACTACACCTAGGCAAAGTATTAAGTATCTCATTTTTTAATGTTTCACTAACTTCTTCATCGCAGTCAATAGCAAAAATCCAGTCGTTACTAGCTAACTGTTCAGCTCTTCGACGTTGCTCGCCAAATCCTTGCCAATCCTCTCTAATGAATATCTTATCGGTGTATTTTTTTGCAATTTCGAGTGTATTATCTGTACTGCCTGAGTCAAGCAGAATAATCTCGTCAGCCCATTTAACTGATTCTAAACAGCGGGCAATTGTATTTTCCTCATTCTTACAAATAATACAAACAGATAGTTTCAAAATATTCTTCTCATAATTAAGTTACTGACGATAGATCCTAACATAAATCCATCTACAAATTAGTTACTATAGTATTCCAAAGTATTACTTCTATGACCATTTTTATAGCTATTTTTAAATAACCAATGCTAAAGTTGATATTACCTAATTACTTAGTATTGTTTAATCTAATAGTTTGATTATATGGTTCTTTACTCTAGGGGATTTTTTATGAAACATCTTGTTGATGCAAAGTGGCTTAACATGCGTTTAAAGCAAGCTAACCTGGTTATTTTTGATGCGGGTATGTTACGTCCCTCAGCTGCGGGGGAGTACTCACCCGTTGCCATGCTACCTAAAGCACAACGGTTTGATATCAAAAAAGAACTCGCAGATCCCTCAAACCCATTGCCTAATACCTTGTGTAGTGCAGAACAATTTACTCAAGTGATGCAAAAAGCGGGAGTGAATCACGATTCACTTGTGGTGATTTATGAAGATGCAGGGTTATTCAGTGCAGCTAGAGCTTGGTGGATGTTTAAAGCCATGGGGTTTGATAACGTAAAAGTCCTCAGTGGCGGTTTAGCCAAGTGGCTTGAACTTGGGCTTCCGGTTGAATCAAACTATACACAAGCATCATTAAAAGGCGATTTTATTGCTCAATACCGGCCTGATTACTTTATTGATAAAAAACAGGTGCTAAGTGCTACTGAGGATGCCAATACAGTTATTTTAGATGCACGCGCTTATGAGCGCTTTACCGGCAAAAGTAGTGAGCCAAGAGCCGGAATGCGCAGCGGCCATATTATTAATAGCTATTCGCTACCTTTAAATAGTCTATTAGAAAATGGCGAGGCAAAATCACTCGACTTTATAAAGGCAAAGTTTAATGAATTAGTTGGTAATGCAACCCACTTACAATTTAGCTGTGGCTCTGGCGTTACTGCCTGTGCGCTTGCGCTGTTCGCTGATGAATGCGGCTATAGTAATTTAAGTGTGTACGATGGCTCGTGGAGTGAATGGGGAGCCGACAGTTCACTGCCAATTGCAGCGGGAGAGTAGATTAATTGTAGGGACAATTTTTACACCCGTTTTTGCAGCAAGTACCCCGTTTTAAAAAATACCACTTACTAAACACCATGTAACTATTTTGCATGGTGTAATCTAACCCTTCAATTAAATTATCATTGCTTCTAAATTGTTTAGCAAAAGCGATTTGAGCTTTTATTGGTTGGGTGTATATAGTCTCTAAATAGCTATTTATTTTAGCAAGAGTACATGATCGGCATAAGCAGCTGGTTGCTGTATCATTGAGTGGTAAAATAGCGGGTAACTGATAACACCAACATGCGGTTATATCATTAACATTACAGTTAAGCGTTGTATTACATTGGCTGCAGTTTATCTGGGTCATTTTAGGTCTTATTAACAGTAGAGCAGCAAGAATAACAAACATTATGAATATACAAAAAGCATTGGCTGAATTTATTACATTTGGCGAGCAAAGAGATAGTGCCATTAGTGTGATTGTTTCAACCGCAGCAAGCAATAAAATCTACCTGTACACACTCACAAAGCCTGTACTAATTAATGTACTTACGCGTTGTTTCAATAAAGAAATTGATATTGACGATTTACAGCTGTGGGCAAATGTTATTGAGTCGCGAGATGACATAAATTGCGCTGAGCATGAAGGTGTTATTTACGCGCTAAGTAATAGCGAGCAAATGGGCGAGTTGACTCATCAAAAGCTCGCACAGTTGTTAAAGCTGTTACAACAGTAGCAGGTGGTTATCAGAAAGTATGAAAGGTTTTAAGCAACAGTTTTCAGATGTTAGTAACCACTACTGGGCTAATCTCTAGCTGACAACTGAAACCTAAAACCTGTTCTTAAAGTTTACTTATGATAGCTCAAGCAAGTTTCTACTTCGTCTTTAGAGCCTAAAATAACCGCAACACGCTGATGGATGGCATCAGGCTGAATATCCATAATACGCTCAGTGCCTGTTGAAGCAATACCACCTGCTTGCTCTACTAGCATTGCCATTGGGTTTGCTTCGTAAAGTAAACGCAGTTTGTTAGGCTTATTAGGATCTTTAGTATCAGTTGGGTAAGTAAATAAGCCACCACGACTAAGTACACGGTGTACATCGCCAACCATTGCAGCAATCCAACGCATATTGAAGTTTTGAGCACGAGGGCCTGTATCTCCGGCAAGTAAATCATTAATGTAGTTTTGCATCGCCGGTTCCCAGTGGCGCTGGTTTGAGGCATTAATTGCAAATTCATTGGTTTTAGCAGGAATAGCGGCAAAATCTTGGGTAAGTAAAAAGCTACCTTGGGTTTTATCTAAGGTAAACATGCGTGTACCTTTACCCGTTGTTAGCGCAAGCATGGTCGATGGCCCATACAGTACGTAACCTGCAGCTACTTGTTGATGCCCAGGTTGCATAAAAATCTTTTCATCAGCAGCATCAGAGCCCACCGGCGCTTTCATAATAGAAAATATAGTGCCTACTAGCGAGTTAATATCGGTATTTGACGAACCATCAAGTGGGTCAAATGCAACAATGTACTCAGCATCTGGATTACCGGCAACGGTATAATCTTCTTCTTCAGAGGCAATCGCTTTAACTGTGCCTGACTCCAGCAATATATCTTTTAATAACTGATTAGACAGTACATCGAGTTTCTTTTGTGTTTCGCCTTGAATGTTTTCATCGAGGGTTGAGCCTAATACGCCCGATAATTCACCTTGACCGACGCGAAATGAAATTTCTTTACATGCCGCTAAAATAGTACGAATTAACGACAAAAGTTCTCTTGAACAGCCATCTTCTAGTAATACTGGTGGGAGTCTACGCATTCTTTTTTCCTGATAACGTGTTAAAACTAATCATAATGTGAGAGAAATTAGTTTAGAGCGCTGAAATTCGTCTTAAATAACTGTATTGTATAAATAACCCCCTATAATGGGGTAGCTACATCGCATTTAAAACGCTAATAACAAAGATAAGATTATGCAAAAAATATCACGATTAAGTTACATACTCTTTACTGTGCTGCTCTGTATGATAACCCAAGCGCACGCAGCAATTAAGTCTATTGACGAATTTACTGAAAAAATGAACCATTTCCCGGGTTATTTTTCTTTCTTTTACGATACGCAAAACGGCAATGTGTATTTAAAGGTCGATAAACTTGAACAACAATTTTTATTACAACACAGCTTACCTTATGGCGTTGGTTCTAACGACATAGGTTTAGATAGAGGCCAATTAGGCGGTACTTATTTGGTACAGTTTGAGCGCTTCGGCAATAAGGTTATGTTGCGCGCTGTAAATACTTACTACCGTGCTAACACAAGTAATCTAGCAGAGCAGCAAAGCGTTAAAGAAGCGTTTGCATCCAGTATTTTGGCGGGTTTTAAAGTTGTCGCGCAAGATGACAATGCTGCATTAATTGATTACACCCCCTATTTACTAAGCGATGTACATGGCGTAAGCCGTACTTTAGCTGCGCGCAAGCAAGGGCAGTTTAGCCTTGATGAGTCACGCAGTGCGGTATTTATGAATCGCTCAAAAGCATTTGTAAAAAATACTGAACTTGAAGCCATTCTCACCTTTAAAGGGTCTAAACCAGGTGAATATGTGCGCCAAGTGAGTGCTGATCCATACGCGCTAACCGTGCATATGCACCATTCATTAATCAAATTGCCTGATGACAATTACACGCCACGTAAATTCAGCCCGCAATCGGGTTATTGGAGTGTGGAGCATAAAAATTATGCAGCAGGGCTCGATGAGTCTATGTATGTGCGTCACATTCCACGCCATCGGTTAATAAAAAAAGATCCGAGTCTGGCTGTAAGTGAACCGGTCGAACCCATTGTGTATTACTTAGACCCTGGCGTACCTGAACCAGTAAAAACGGCTTTATTAGAAGGCGGGCAATGGTGGAATGACGCCTTTAATGCAGCAGGATATAAAAATGCATTTGAAGTTAAAGTGCTACCAGATAATGCTGATCCTATGGATGTGCGCTACAACGTTATTCAATGGGTGCATCGCGCAACTCGTGGTTGGTCTTATGGCAGTTCAATTATAGACCCACGTACAGGCGAAATTATTAAAGGCCATGTCACACTAGGATCGCTACGAGTACGCCAAGATATTTTAATTGCTGAATCACTGGCAGCGCCTTATTTAAAAGGCAATGAAGTAGCAAGTACCTTACAGGCAATGGCACTTGATCGTATTCGTCAACTCAGTGCTCACGAAATTGGTCATACACTGGGTATTGCGCACAACTTTGCTGCGTCAGTAAATAATCGTGCTTCGGTGATGGATTATCCACATCCGTTATTGAGCTTTGCAGATAATGGTCAGTTAGATGTATCTCAAGGTTATGCTAAAGGCATGGGGGCATGGGATACCCAAGTGATCAAATATGGCTACAGTGATTTTACCGGCCAAGATGAAAGCGCAGCACTCGCTGCTATTTTACAGCAAAATAAAGCGCAAGGTTTGGCGTTTATTTCTGACAGTGATGCCCGTGCAAAAGGTGGGGCGCACCCTACAGCGCATCTTTGGGATAATGGCAGTAATCCAAGTGAAGAATTACTTAGAGTGCTTGATGTGCGAAAGCAGGCGCTTGGGCAGTTTGGTATTAATAATATAAAAACTGGGGTTGCGCTATCGCAATTGGAAGAAAAGCTAGTACCGCTTTATTTGTTCCACCGTTATCAAGTTGAAGCGGTTGCTAAGCTTATCGCGGGCGTTGATTATGACTATGAGATACGCAGTGATGCACCCGTTAAAGGCGCTCAAGTTGTAACTAAAGATGCTCAACAACAAGCGGTTAATGCCATTTTAGCGACCCTAAAAGCAAGCAACTTAACGATTCCAGAGTCGATACTTTCCTTAATCGTACCTAAAGCGTATGGCGAGTCTAAATCACGAGAAAGTATAGTGGGTCGTACCGGCTTAACTATGGATGCACTTGCATTACCTGAAGTCGCCGCGCAGCATAGCTTATCGCTATTACTTAATGCTCAACGATTAAATCGTTTAGCACAGCAACAAGCACGTGATAACCGCTTTTATGGCTTAGATGAGCTGCTTAAACAATTAAATAAGCAGGTGTTTAATGTATCAGCGCCTGCCACCATGACAGGAAAAGTAACGCAACGAGTACAGTACTTAACGGCAAAAACTATGGCTGATCTTGTCGCTAGCCAAACACTAAGTCCAGAGGTGCAAGCGCAACTGCATTTTTACTTAAATAAACTAGCGGATGAGTTTAATCAACACTCTTTACTGAGCCATCCTGAAGTAGGTGACAGCGCATTTAAAGACTATTTAGCGGCGCAAATTAATCAGTTTTTAACAACAGGCCAGTGGCCTGATAACTTTAAAGCGTTACCCATACCACCAGGCTCACCTATTTAATAGTACAAGCCAGAGGATAAAGGCGCTGTATAAACGTTACGTTTCATGGTGCCTTGTTTTTAGGGTGTTACTTTTGCTTGCATAAAGTTGGTTTTTTGTTAATCTAGCCACCCCCTATTTTAGTCTTTTTGAGGTGTTTATGGCGTTTTTATCTCGTTCGATATTGGCGTTATCAATGGCACTTTTAAGCTGCAATGCAATCGCACAAAAGCAATGTGATGTTGAACTTCGTCATGGTTTAATTATTACCGATGATGTGATCCGTATTGTTGATAAAGGCCAAACTAGGGTGCAAATTAACAATAATAATCAACTGTTTATTCGAGGCTACTGGGTCGATTTAAGTACCGACGAAAGTAAAGTGCTAGAACAATTTAGCAATGGTATTCGTCAAACGGTTCCAGAGCTGGTCGATTTAGCGACTGATGGCGTAAACCTTGGGCTTAGTGCTATTGAGCATGTTGTTGAGGGCATGTCAGATAAAGAACCCGAAGTGCTAAAAACGCAATTACAATATGTAGAGCGTGCACTTATGGATAAGTTTAAGCGTGGCGACGACTTCTTTTTTATAGCCCCTCAATCGCTTTCCCAAATTGATGATTTTTTTACTAAAGAAATTAGCCAAAAAATACACTCTGCAGTACATGGCTCTTTGGGGGCTATTTTAATGTCGCTCGGGGATGCGTTTAAATCTCGAGAAGGCAATATAGAAGACCGCATGAACGACATGGGGCAACGCATGGATATCATCACCAAAGAAATCGATAAGTCGTTGCAAAAAAAAGCCCACCAATTAGAACTTAAAGCCTCTGAATATTGTGAATGTTTAAACTCCCTAGATATTACTGAGTCTCGTCTGCAAGCGATTGTGCCTGGAATGACAGACTTTGATTTAGTGCAGATTAAATCATAAGAGCAGGTTTTAGGCGTCAGGTTTCAGAAAGGGCTGCGGTCAGTTTGAAGCTGTTTTCCTAATACCTAAACAGCCTTACAGTTTTATCTCTGCGGCGGTTAGTGGGCGGTATTCACCTGCAGCCAGATCTTCACCTAACTTTATACCCGCAATTTGTTCACGATGTAATTCAACTACTTTGTTATCTACCGCTGCTAGCATACGTTTTACTTGGTGATACTTACCCTCAGAAATAGACAAGCGTAAACCATAATTCCCCAAGCGCTCAGCAATAGCAGGGCGAGTTAAATCTTTTTCATTGTGAAGCTGTACACCGTCGCGTAATTGCTGCAGTGCATCATCGGTAATCGGCTCTTGGGTTTCAACCAAATAGGTTTTAAATTTATTCTTTTTCGGCGAGGTAATTTTGTGTGACCAGTCGCCATCGTTAGTAATAAGCACTAGGCCAGTGGTGTCTATGTCTAAACGCCCAGCAATGTGAAAATCGGCCATGTTTGGCTCATCAAGCAAATCAAATACGGTTTTGTGTAACTCATCTGAATTAGCGCATACATAACCTACCGGCTTATTGAGCATAAAGTAGCGTTTACCTAAAAAAACTAATGGCTCGTCATAAAACAGCACGTCATCTTGTTGAGTAACTTGAAAGTCGAATGCCGTGATCACCTCGCCATTAACGCTAGCCGCTTGGCTTTTTATTGCCGCACGGGCTTTTGAGCGTGGTAACTCTGCTAAATGGCTAATAAATTTATCTAAACGGCAAGGAAATTTCATGTTGTTCACATTTTTAGTCGGCTACAATGACCGCGAGTATAGCGGATAGTGAAATACCATGACAGAGCCCAGCACAGAAATTTTAAGCCTGTACCACCGCAAAGTTTCATCAGGAGAGCTTGTTTTTGATGCGGCGCAGCACCAAGCCGTGAGTGCGTTACAGTCTTTGAGTGAGCAATTAAATCAGCCAACAAGCTGGTGGCAAAAAGCACGGTTAATCAAAGGGGTATATTTATACGGTCCTGTTGGCCGAGGTAAATCTATGCTGATGGATTTATTTTATAAAAACTTACCCACAGAAAAAAAGCAGCGCCTGCATTTTCATCACTTTATTGAAAAAATTCATGCTCAATTGGCCAAGTTACAAGGGGATAAAAATCCGCTACAAATAATAGCTAAACAGTGGGCCAAAGAGATAAAGGTACTGTGCTTTGATGAGTTTTTTGTTAGTGATATTGGTGATGCCATGATCATGGCTCGGTTATTTAACGCTTTGTTTGAACAAGGCGTGGTACTAGTCGCAACCTCTAACGCAAAACCGGAGCAACTTTATTACAACGGTTTGCAACGCGCGCGATTTTTACCAACTATCGATTTAATAAATGCGCATTGTCATGTAATTAACGTAGCGGGGGAGGAAGACCACCGCTTCAGGTACGGTAGAAGCAGTCGTCATTATTTTATTAACTTGCCCGATGCTGAATTTGAGGCTGGGTTTTTATCCGCACATTCTCATGCAATGCGTAATAATACAATAACTGTGCATGGCCGAGTGCTTCCTTATTTATTAAAAACTGACGATGCTTTACTAATTGATTTTATGGCATTGTGCTCAGGCCCTCGTAGCGCCAATGACTATATGTTTTTAGCAGAACAGTTTTCGGTAGTATACATCGCGAATGTGCCAATAATGGGAAAAGAGGCAACTGGTAAAGTTATTGTGCATGGTATAGAAGACAGCTATCAGCGCGAAAAGCAGCAGTTAGATGAACATACTCTTGATGATGAAGCTAGGCGTTTTATTGCCTTAGTCGATGAGTTTTATGATTGCCATAAATTACTGGTTATTAATGCCCAGGCTGACATTAACGAGTTGTATCAAGGTAAAAAATTAAGTTTTGAATATGCGCGAACCCAGTCTCGCATTGTTGAAATGCAAAACTGGTAAGTACAACATTAAAACACCGCATTTAATTTAAATGCGGTGTTTTAATTTTAAGCTGATAACTTAAAGAAGCCTTTATGACTTATATCCATTTGGATTATTTGATTGCCAGCGCCAAGTATCTTGCATCATGACATCAATACCACGCTCAGCTTGCCAACCTAGTTCACTAAGGGCTTTTTCTGGCGCAGCATAACAGGCTGCAATATCACCTGGGCGACGAGGTGACACCGCATAAGGGATTGCTTGGTCGCTAGCCTTAATAAACGCATTGACCATTTGTAATACTGAATAGCCGTTACCTGTACCAAGGTTATAAACAAGCGCACCGGTTTCTGCGGCTATTTTATCAAGTGCTTTTAAATGCCCTAGGGCTAAATCTACAACGTGAATGTAATCACGAACGCCAGTACCATCAACCGTATCATAATCGTCGCCAAATACAGCAAGTTGCTTTAATTTGCCAACCGCAACTTGTGAAATGAAAGGCAATAAATTATTAGGAATACCATTAGGGTCTTCACCAATCAAACCTGACTCATGTGCACCGACAGGATTAAAGTAGCGCAAAATAGCAAACGCGAAGCGCTCATCTGATTTAGCGATATCTTGCAACATCATTTCAACCATTAGTTTAGACGTACCATATGGGTTGGTTGTACCGCCAACGGGGAAGTCTTCGCGTATTGGTAAGCTTGCTGGGTCGCCGTATACAGTAGCGGATGAGCTAAATACCAGTTTGAATACACCCGCATCACGCATAGCATCAACGAGTGTTAGTGTACCTTGTACATTATTTTGATAATACTCAATGGGTTTTACGACCGATTCTCCCACGGCTTTTAGGCCAGCAAAATGAATCACACTTTCAATGGTATGCTTGGCAAATACCGAGTCTAAAAAAGGTTTATCTAAAATATCACCTTGATAAAAAGTAATTGCTTTACCGGTTATTTTTTTCACTCTCTCAAGTGACTCTTCAGAGGAGTTACTTAAGTTATCGATTACGATAACGTCGCTGCCTTGCTGTAAAAGTTCTAAAACGGTGTGTGAGCCAATATAGCCTGCGCCACCGGTTACTAAAATTGCCATGAATGCTCCTTGGAAACCTGTGTTCAATTACCCTAATTTCACCATAAATAATGAGTTTTTACATGTATTATTTTGTTTGCTTTGTAATAGTATGATCGTAAACCGTACTTTCGACTACATTTTGTGCAATTTTAATAACACCTCAGCGTAAAGATTAAGTTATAGTTCATATGTAATTGCTAAAGTGATGTATAGCGATTTGTAAAATATTCAATTGATCACAATGATCAAAATACTCGTTGGAGAAACGTATGAACTTAGTTAAAAAAATAGCAATGTTGATGTGTATTGCGCTACCGAGTGTTGTTTGCGCGGGTGAGGCTCAAGTGAAATGGCATGACTTTAATGATTATCGCGATGTACGCCCATCCAACCAAACTAAAGGCTCATACCATAAGCAAATAGCCAAAAGTATTGATGAACACTTTGCAAAGCTCAGCGAGCAACTTCCTAAAAATTACAGTTTAAAAATTGAAGTAACCGATTTAGATTTAGCCGGAGACGTACGCTATGGCGGTGTTAACGAAATCCGAGTGGTTGAACCTATTCACTTTCCACGCATTGAATTTAATTATGTGCTTAGTGATGAAAGTGGCGTTGTCGCACAAGAAGATAATGTAAGTTTAAAAGATATGGGCTTTATGGATAAAATTAAAATGGGTCGAGACGAAGCATTTTACTATGAAAAACGCTTATTAACAGAGTGGTTTGGTGAACAAATCTTACCGCGAATCTAGCTAATAATGCAAAGCATCTACTTTAGTAGATGCTTTGTAAGTAAGTCGCTCATTTTTATTTAAAGGTCGCTAACAAGGTTAGTAAATTTTGTAGTTTAATAACAGCTTGTTTTAGTTTTTCTTCATCCAAACCGTCGCTCGATAAGCTTTCTACATCAGCGGCAACGTCTAAAACATAAGGCTTAAAGCGTTTAGCTTCGAAACTAAATCCAGCGTCCTCGGCAAATAAGGCTTTAAATTTTCCGTGACCTTGCTGTTGTAACTCATCGAGTTTTTTGTCAGCGTCAAGTGCCTGACGGTAAACAATTTTTAAGTTGGCGTTGAGTTGTTCAATTATAGAATCCATGGTTTTCCTAAAGCTTAGTGCAATGTTGCCGATAAATACTTAAGTGGGTTGGTAAAGTAATTTACCAATTCAGCAACTATAATACGTGTATTACAGTTAAAAGTCAGGTGTGAGTTATGAATATATCAGGTGGAAATCTACCTACAATGCCTGGTGCAGGCCAAGGCGCAGAAGTATTAACTGCTGCTTTATCTAAAAAGCAACAGCAAGCTGATGGTGCCGCTGCACTGGCACTTATTGAAGGCGCTACACAATCTTCAAGTGCGCAAACACCGGCTAAGTCGGTCACTGCAACACTTGGGAATAATATAAACGTTTATGTTTAAACTAATTTGAGGTCGATAGGGGTTTTACTTTTTTGACCTCCTATTTCCCGAACTAGTTTAGGCACCAAAAATCCAGGCAGGGCTTTTAGTAGCTCGGCCTGAATTTTTATTGCTTGTTGTTCATCAATATCAAAATGACTTGCGCCTTCTACCTTATCCAGTAAGTGTAAATAATAAGGCAGTACGTCCGCATCAAATAGTGCTTCACTTAAGTTTATTTGCGCATCAACTGTATCGTTCACATCTTTTAAAATAACCGCCTGGTTTAACAGTAGCACATCTGCTTTTTTGAGCATGTTCATGGCATTTTTAAAGTCATTATCTAGTTCGTTTGCATGGTTAATATGATTAACGAATATAATTTTTAATGGTGACTTTGCTAATCTTTCACATAATTGCTCAGTGATACGTGCAGGAATAACCACAGGCAAGCGGCTGTGTATGCGCATGCGTTTAATTTGTGGTATTTGCTCAAGCTCATCTAAAAACCAGCTAATAGCATCGTCTTTGGCCATTAGTGGATCGCCACCACTTAAAATCACTTCGTTAATATTTTTATCCGATTTTATATAGCTTAATGCATCAATAAGGCTACGTTTATTCAGTTGGTTTTCTTGATAAGGAAAGTGGCGTCTAAAGCAGTAGCGGCAATTTACTGCACAACCGGTTTTAAACATGACTAAAACACGCGATTTATATTTATGTAACAGACCCGGTTGATTGTTATCTTGCTCAAGTAACGGGTCTTTATTAAACCCCGACTTAGTTAAAAATTCTTGATGGCGGGGCATAACTTGCAGCAATAAAGGGTCATTTGCATCGCCGTGACGAATTTTTTTTATAAAAGGCAATGGCACACGAACAGGGAACAAGCTACGAGCTTTTATGTCGTTTTCATGGACTTGGCTCGATAAACCAACCATTTCTAGCAACACTTTTGGGCAGGTAACTACATTTGCTAATTCTTTTTGCCAGTTTTTATGCAAATTTGCTTCATTTCTTTGTATCATTGGCACGTAGATTACTCGAAAAATATAAATAGAGGAAACGATGGCGAATTATAGCACCAACGAGTTCAAGGGCGGCCTAAAAATTATGATGGACGGCGAACCTTGCAGTATCTTAGAAAATGAAATGGTAAAACCGGGTAAAGGCCAAGCGTTTAACCGTGTTCGTATCCGTAAGCTTATCTCTGGCAAGGTACTTGAAAAAACCTTTAAATCGGGTGAATCGGTTGAAGGTGCTGATGTAATGGATACCGATTTAGCGTACCTATACACAGACGGTGAATTTTGGCATTTCATGAACAACGAAACATTTGAACAAATCGCTGCTGACGAAAAAGCACTGGGCGATGCTGGCAAATGGTTAGTTGAAAACGATGTTTGTACTATTACATTATGGAACGGCAGCCCAATTGCTGTTACTCCACCAAACTTTGTTGAGCTTGAGATCACTGAAACCGACCCTGGCCTTAAAGGTGATACAGCAGGCACGGGTGGTAAACCAGCAACGCTTAGCACAGGTGCTGTAGTACGTGTTCCATTATTCGTACAAATTGGCGAAGTAATTAAAGTAGACACTCGCAATGGTGAATACGTAAGCCGTGTTAAGTAAGCTGTAACACGCCTTATTAATTAAATCCCGGCTTAAGCTGGGATTTTTTTTGGAGAAAATATGTCAGCAGATCTTTGGGCGCCGAGTGCCAGCATAGATACACTCAAGCAACGAGCAGCGATTATGCGCAGCATTCGTGAATTCTTTTATGTTCGTAATGTAATGGAAGTCGAAACACCAAGTTTAAGTGCTGCCAGTGTAACCGATGTACATTTAGCCAGCTTTGATACTACATTTGTCGGCCCAGGTCATGCTGGTGGGCTTCCCCTGTTTTTGCAAACATCTCCAGAGTTTGCGATGAAACGCTTGTTAGCGGCCGGCTCAGGCGCTATTTTCCAGCTTTGTAAGGCATTTAGAAATGAAGAAGCGGGCAGTCATCACAACCCTGAATTTACAATGCTCGAATGGTATCGTCCTGGGTTTGACGAATTTGCTTTAATGGATGAAATAGATGAGTTGATGCAGCTTATTCTTGAGGTTGCGCCTGCAGAGCGGATTACCTACCAACACGCATTTGAACGCACGCTAGGGCTTGATCCATTAACTGCCTCTATCACGCAGCTACAACAACTCGCATGCGAACATGGCTTTGCTGATATTGCTAAAAACGAGACTCATAAAGATACCTTACTGCAATTATTATTTTGTATGAAAGTAGAGCCGACTATTGGTCAAGACATCCCCTGTTTTGTGTATCACTTTCCCGCATCGCAAGCGGCACTTGCACAAATTTGTAAACACGATCAGCGAGTTGCAGGGCGCTTTGAGCTTTATTATAAAAATATGGAGTTAGCCAACGGCTTTAATGAACTCACCAATGCCAAAGAGCAAGCAAAAAGGTTTAACCAAGATAACGCCTACCGCGCTGCTAGTGGCTTAAAACAAGTACCTATGGATACGCGTTTAATTGCCGCATTAGAGCATGGTTTAGAGCAATGTGCGGGGGTTGCATTAGGGATTGATAGACTCGTGATGCTAGCAACCAATAAGCAAAAAATAAAAGAGGTGATTGCGTTTGATGTGGCAAGAGCTTAAAGCAGCTAATAGCTTAAAGCGGTCAGCTATCAGATAAAAAACACCGCGTTTGCATTAAACGCGGTGTTTTCTAATCTCTATCTGACAACTGACAACTGACAACTGACAACTGACAACTGACAACTGACAACTGACAACTGACAACTGACAACTGACAACTGGTTCGCTGTATTACAGATTAAGCGTAAACGTAACGCCGGCCACACGTGGCTCACCTAGTTGAATGTAAGTTTGGCTTGTATAACCATCTAACGGGTTGTTACCAAATTCAAAACCGCGAGTTGGAACGGTTTCATCAAACACATTACGTGCCCATGCACGAACAGCCCAGCTTTCAGCCTCGTAACCAAGGCTCGCATTTACTAAGTTTGTATTCGGAGCTTGTGCATTATGGCTGTCTGAGAAGTAATAATCGTCTTTTCCTTCAATACCTAACATAGCATATAGCTCATCAGTAACATTGTAGCGTGCACTAAATGCGTATTGATATTTAGGTGCTTGTGCTTGCTCGCGGCCATCTTGGTTTAAGCCCGATTTAGTGACAAAGTCGTTTATTTTCGTATCTAAATAGCCAGCGCTACCGCTAATGAGTAAATTATCAGTAAGTAAGTAGCTGCCTTCAATTTCAAGACCGTAGTTGCTGCCAGAGCTGGCATTGGCGACATAACCGGTAAATTGTTGATCTGATACTTGCCACGACTTTAATTGAATATTATCGCGATGCATATAAAAAGCAGCTAAACGCAGGGTAAACTTGTCATCTAGCGATGAGCCTTTAACACCAAACTCACCACTCCATAAGTACTCTGGGTCAAAGCTGGTATGCTGTTTGAAAAAATCAGCATCTAAGCTTAAACCTTCATCTTTTGCTTTTGCTAGCGCTTCTGAATTAATACCACCGGCTTTGTAACCGCGGGTGATACTGGTATAAATCATGGTGCGGTCAATAACTTGGTATTCAAGTGCAATTTTACCACCGAGCATAATATCGTCAGTTTCTTCAATAAAGCCGTTACTATCGGTGTAATCACCTTGATATTGCTCAATTCGTAAACCAGTAATAAGCGTAGTTTTTGGGCCTATTTTAGTGGCTAACTGGCCATAAGCTGCAATGTTATTGGTTTCATAGGTTGACGCAAACGGATTGGCTAACCACGTATATTGACGCTCTAAATCCACATCTCGGTTTTGATAGTAAATACCCGCCACCCAGTTACCAGCTTTACCAGTAAACTGCAGATCGAGCGCTTGATCATCACGATCGCGACTATAAATATCTGTTGAGCTATAGCCATCAGGATGTAACCCGGCGGCACATAATTGCGGCTTACTTGAATCGTTACATACCCAGTCTTCATCAAAACTATAAAATAGTTCTGTATCAATGGCTGAAAGGTTTAAGTTCACATCAAAGGCATCAAAACCAGTGTAAGTATTATTCAGGCCAATAGCATAACTTTGTTGATTATCTTCGCCTGGTTGATCAGCAAGGCTGTTGCGAGAATTATCAAGGGTAAATGCATCATAGCCGTTATTAATATCAATATAATGCAGGTTAAGTTCTGAATTTAAATGAGCTGTAAGCTGGCTGTTTAATTTAAAGCGTGCAACTTGCTCATCTTGATCTTGAGTGGGTTTATCTAAATAAAGGTTGTCTACGTAGCCGTCAGACTTTCTGCGAAAGTAGCTAACGCGGGCACTGGTGTCATCTGTTAAACCGGTACTAGCAGCAAGGCCTGCTTCGTGGCTGTTATAAGTGCCTGCACCTATATGTAACTTTAAGCTAGGATCGCTGGTTGCATTGGCTGATTGCATTTGGATCATGCCCGCCATGCCATCTGCACCAAAACGTGTACCTTGAGGGCCGCGGTAAATTTCTACTTGGTCAATATCAAATAATAATGAACTGCCCCCTAAGCCTGAATAATTAATGCCATCAATCACCAAACCTACAGATGGGTTTATTGGGTCAACAAACTGCGAGCGTAAACCGACACCGCGAATTTGAATATAGCGCCCGCGAGACGCACCTGCAGCAAAGTTTACATTGGCAGCACTGGCTAACATTTCGTCTAAATACGTTGCACCACGTTGATTCATTTCATTTTCAGAAAATAAGCTGGCACTGGCACTTAATGTTTGAATGCTTTCTTGCTGAAAGTCACCGGTAACAATGATTTTCTCTAGTTCGGTGTCATCTGCGTTAGCATAGATAGGGGCAGCGAATAAGGGTAATAACGTGGCTGTAATTAAAGACAAACGTAAGTTCATTAGGTTACTTAACTCCATTTTAGGGACTTGTATGGTAGCAATTATTTCAACACTTGTGCTATAAAACGCGGCAATTATACGTTAAATAATTGGGATTACTAATATGACCTTTAAAGTAGACTTTAAGGTACGCGACTATGAATGCGACTTACAGGGCATAGTAAATAACAGTGTGTACTTTAATTACCTTGAACACGCCAGACATGAATTCCTATACGCTCAAGGAATTGATTTTGCTCAATTAGCCAAAGACAAAGTAAACCTTGTTGTGATCCGTAGTGAAATGGATTACAAGCAGTCTTTAAAGCCAGGCGATGCATTTTATGTTGTAGTAGAGCCGCAGCGGATCAGCCGTTTAAAATTTGCTTTTAAGCAAACTATTATCCGCAAACAAGACGAAAAAGTAATGCTTAATGCCTTAGTTATTGGTACCTCAGTAAACGCACAAGGGCGACCATTTTTACCGCCGCAAATAGAAAGTGTATTCAAAATGGAAACAGCTGGCTAATTAACCTCGATTTGTGAAAACATTTACATTAAAAATACGCATTTTTAACGGATAAACCCTATAAATATTGGTACTATTACCGTAATTAAAGATTAGATTAGATTAGTAATAGTATGAAATTAGTAGCAATATCGATGCTTGTCATCGGTCTATGTGTAGGTTGCGTATCAACAGGGACAGTGACTAACGAGCAACTAAAACATACTCAATGGCAGTTATCTCGTGTAGATGGACTAGCAATATCGCCTTCTTTTAGTGCTTCAATGAGCTTTATTGATGCATTACAGGTTAATGGTTTTGCTGGTTGTAATAAGTTTTTTGGTGAAGGCCAATTAGAAGATAACCAGCTTAGCGTTAGCAAGCTTGGCATGACACGTAAATCGTGTGGCCAAGAGCTTGATGCATTCGAACAGCAGTTATTGCAAACGCTTAAACAAGGCGCGATGATACAAATCCAGTCGCAGCAACTTGTTATGCAGGGTAAACATACCTATTTGTTTATTGCTAAGTAATAGTGAGTTTAAGTTTGCCCCTTGCAGGCATTTTTTAACTGGCGTACACTCAAGCCAGATTTAAAGAGCCGTGCTCTTAAATCAACGAACAAAATTTATATATCAATACTTGTCGGAGTGCCAAAGCTAATTTATTAGTTTATGGCTGAGATCGCGAAAGCGGGATCCGTGAACCTGATCAGGTTAATACCTGCGTAGGGAACAAGCTGCCTAACTAGGACGCTTGTGCGTCTTTTTTTATGCGCACAAAAAAGCAACCTCCATTTTAGGCCGCAAAGTAGCAAAGTTGCTACTTTACGATCTTTCTCTATTCCTTAGCGGAATATCTGACAAGACAACCCTTTAGCAATGAGGTAAGTCATGTCAAATACAACAAATAAAGCTACTCGCCGTGAAACTCGTGCGGCTGCATCAGATTATATTTATAACTTAACCGGTCAACCGTTTCCAAGCTCCCATAAAGTATACGTTGCAGGTAGCCAGCAAGGCGTACGTGTGGGTATGCGTGAAATCACATTGAGCGATACTTTTATTGGTGGTGATGAGCAAAACCCAGTGTATGAGCCAAATGCGCCGCTGCGTGTTTACGATACATCAGGCCCGTATACCGATCCTGAGTTTAAATTAGATGTACGTAAGGGGCTTAATAAATACCGTGAACAATGGATTGAGAGCCGTAATGATACCGAAGTACTCGAGTCGGTAACCTCACAGTTTGCACAGCAGCGTATGGCTGACGACGGGCTAGATCATATTCGCTTTGAACACCTTCCAAAAATACGCCGTGCAAAAACGGATAAAAATGTCACCCAAATGCATTATGCTCGCCAAGGGATTGTTACCCCAGAAATGGAATATGTTGCGATACGTGAAAACATGGGGCGTGCGCAAATACGTGAAGAGTTACTAGCTGCGCAGCATAAAGGGGAGTCGTTTGGCGCGAGTATTCCTGAGTTTATTACTCCTGAATTTGTTCGCGATGAAATTGCTCGTGGGCGCGCTATTTTACCTAATAATATAAACCATCCAGAAACTGAACCTATGATTGTTGGTCGTAACTTTTTAGTTAAAGTTAACGCCAATATTGGTAATTCATCAGTGGGTTCATCTATCGAAGAAGAAGTAGAAAAAATGGTGTGGTCAACCCGCTGGGGTGCCGACACCGTAATGGATTTATCAACAGGGCGTTACATTCACGAAACCCGTGAATGGCTGGTGCGTAATTCGCCAGTCCCTATTGGTACGGTTCCAATTTACCAAGCACTTGAAAAAGTAAATGGCGTAGCAGAAGACCTCACCTGGGAAATATTTCGCGACACCCTGATTGAACAAGCAGAACAAGGCGTTGATTACTTTACCATTCATGCTGGTGTGCTGCTGCGTTATGTGCCAATGACAGCAAAACGCGTAACCGGTATTGTGTCACGTGGTGGCTCAATTATGGCTAAATGGTGTTTAGCACACCACAAAGAAAACTTCTTATACACACACTTTGAAGATATTTGTGAAATTTTAAAGCAATACGATGTGTGCTTTTCACTCGGTGATGGTTTGCGCCCGGGCTCAATTGCCGATGCGAACGACGAGGCACAATTTAGTGAACTTCGTACCTTAGGAGAGCTGACTAAAATAGCTTGGAAGCACGATGTACAAGTGTTTATTGAAGGCCCAGGACACGTGCCTATGCATATGATCAAAGCGAATATGGATGAACAGCTTAAGCATTGTGACGAAGCCCCGTTTTATACTTTAGGTCCACTGACCACCGATATTGCCCCTGGGTATGATCATATTACCTCGGGTATTGGTGCAGCGCAGATTGCTTGGTATGGCTGTGCGATGTTGTGCTACGTAACACCTAAAGAGCACTTAGGGTTACCTAATAAAGAAGATGTAAAAGAAGGCCTGATTACTTACAAAATTGCCGCCCATGCGGCCGATTTAGCCAAAGGCCACCCAGGTGCACAGGAGCGAGATAACGCGCTATCAAAAGCGCGCTTTGAGTTTAGATGGCATGACCAATTTAACATTGGTTTAGACCCGGTTCGTGCCCGTGAATATCATGATGAAACATTACCGCAAGAATCAGGCAAAGTGGCGCATTTTTGTTCTATGTGTGGCCCTAAATTTTGTTCCATGAAAATAACCCAAGAAGTACGCGACTACGCCAAAGATCTAGAAGCGCGCGGTATTGATCCTAATAACGTGGGTGATGCCATTGAAATCAAAATGGTTGATGTTGAGGCCGAGATGAAAGCCAAATCTGAAGAGTTTAAGCAAACAGGCTCAGAGATTTACCATAAAGCGCTGTAGCACAGCTTTCAGTTATTAGCTGTCAGCTATCAGCGATAAAGTAATCAGCGTAGAGGCAAGAGTTGCTTTACTGACAGCTGAAAGCTGGTGGCTATGAGCTACATTTAGGAGTGTTTATGTTCTATAACATTGCTGTGGTGGGCTTTGGTTTAGCAGGGCGGTTGGCCGCGCTTGAGTTAAGTAAGCAACATCGTGTTACCGTATTTGAAGCCGATGATGAACATACTCAGAACAGTGCCGGTAAAGTGGCAGCCGCGATGCTAGCCCCCCTAGCTGAGTCTGTTATGTGCGAACGTGAATTGGCTTTAATGGGAGTGGATTCTATTGCGCGTTGGCCTGCTATTTTAGATCAATTAAATAGTGAGGTGTTTTTTCAACAACAAGGCACCCTAGTCGTTGCTCACCCGCAGGATAAAGGCGACTTACAAAGTTTTGCGCAGCGAATAAAGCCGTTACTAAATTTTAGTGCTGAAGCAGTCAATGCGCAGCAAATTGAGCAACTAGAACCTGAGCTGGCTGGTCGATTTAGCCAAGGCCTATTTTTGCCCGGTGAAGCGCAAATAGATAACCAAGCCTTTTACAAAGCCAGCTTTAGATTGCTTAATAAACGCAAAGTAAAGTTTGTGTTTAATCAGCGTGCCAGCATCTTTGAAAACAAAGTGAATAATCGAGAGTTTGATTACATTATTGATTGTCGAGGGCTTGGAGCCAAACAAGATCAGCCACTTCGAGGTGTGCGCGGGGAAGTGGCAAGACTCTATGCTCCCGAGGTTAATTTATCTCGACCGGTGCGGTTAATGCACCCGCGTTATCCTATTTATATAGCACCTAAGCCGAATCATGAATATGTGATTGGTGCCACCGAAATTGAGTCTCAAGATAATGGGGCGGCAACGGTACGTTCAACGTTGGAGTTACTTTCAGCCGCTTATACAGTGCACAGCGGTTTTGCCGAGGCTCGACTGTTAAATATTCAAACTGGGCTTCGCCCTGCGTTTAGCGATAACTGCCCACAAGTTACACAACTGGGGCAGGTAATTAGTATTAATGGATTATACCGCCATGGCTACATGCTCGCGCCGAGTTTAGTTGCTGATGCTGTTGCCAGAATAGAGTGAGGAATAATGGATATAATAATTAATGGTAAAGCGCTCACCCTAACAAGTAGCGAACTAAAACAGTGTTTAATTGAGTATGGTGCTAAAGCACCGTTTGCAGTGGCCATTAATGGCCAGTTTATACCTCAAGAACAACATGCTAACTACATACTCAATGATGGCGATTGCATTGATGTGTTATCTCCGATTCAAGGAGGGTAACCATTATGTTACCTCCCGATAATATAACTATTTATGGCGAGCAATTTTCAAGCAGATTACTGATTGGTTCTGCGCTTTACCCATCTCCCGCGACGATGACTAAAGCAATTAATGCTTCAGGAGCGAATATTGTTACAGTGTCTCTACGTCGCCAGCAAAGCGCAGCTGCAGGAGATGATTTTTGGCAACTTATAAAGAATACAGGGCTCAAAGTTTTACCTAACACAGCAGGATGCCACAGTGTTAAAGAGGCCATTAATTTAGCTAAAATGTGTCGAGAAGTATTTGCTACCGATTGGATAAAGCTGGAATTAATTGGCGATGACTATAACTTACAGCCAGATCCTTTTGCTCTGCTTGAAGCCACTGAGATTTTAATTAAAGATGGGTTTAAAGTACTGCCTTACTGCACCGATGACTTAGTGCTTTGCCAACGTTTAGATGAATTAGGCTGCGAGGTGCTAATGCCATGGGGCGCGCCAATTGGTACCGGTAAGGGATTATTAAATAGTTATAACTTAAAGGCGATACGGGAGCGTTTACCTAACAGCACATTAATTGTTGATGCTGGGTTAGGTTTACCATCGCATGCCTGCCAAGCCTTAGAATTAGGGTATGATGCGGTATTATTAAATTCAGCCATAGCGGGTGCGGGTTGCCCTATTACCATGGGACGTGCATTTAAAGCAGCTGTTGAAGCAGGGCGCTTTGCTTATAACGCCAAAGCAATGCCAGAAAAAGACGTTGCGGCCCCATCAACCCCCACAATGGGTATGCCATTTTGGCATCAAACGTAAAAAATTAGGAAGTAGGTCATTATGAACAATGTAGTATGGACGATTGCGGGCTCAGACTCCGGCGGTGGCGCAGGTATTCAAGCTGATATTAAAGCAATGCAAAGCTTTGGTGTGCACGGTTGTACTGCGATTACCGCACTAACAGCACAAAATAGTTTAGGTGTTGAGGCGATTAATGCCGTCTCTACTGATGTGATTGAGTCGCAGTTATTGGCACTCGAAAAAGACATGAAAGCCAAAGTAATTAAAATTGGTATGTTAGCTAACGTGCAGCAAATTCAATTGATCAGTGAGCATATTAGCCATTACAAAGCGAAGTGGCCAACCCCGCCAGTGATTGTGTATGACCCAGTGGCTATTGCCTCAAGCGGTGACTTACTAACAGAAGAAGACACTGTAAGCGCGATTAAAGAATGCCTATTACCGCTGGTGGATGTAATTACCCCTAATACCCATGAAACACAGTTATTAACAGGTGTGTATTTAATTGGCCCCGCAGCAATTAAAGAAGCAGCAAGCAAACTAATGGCATGGGGTGCCAAAGCGGTGGTTATAAAAGGTGGGCATTGGGATTACCCAAGTGGTTACTGTATTGATTACTGCTCACAAGGTAATGAAGAGTACTGGTTGGGTAATGAAAAAATTCAGGTTCCGCACAATCATGGCACTGGCTGTAGTATGGCGTCTGTTATTGCTGCATGCCTTGCAAAGGACTATCCGTTAAAAGATGCGTTTATTTTAGCTAAAGCCTATATAAACCAAGGTTTAAAGCAATCAGTTCGCTATGGCGAGGGGATAGGGCCGGTTGCACAAACGTCGTTTCCGACTGACCTAGCGCATTACCCTCAAGTGATTGAAGCGGGTAGTTGGTTGGGTGATGAGCTAGATTTTGATGTACCGCTTGATTTTAATATGGCAGCTGACTTTGCTGCGTGTGAAAGCAAAGCGCTTGGCGCTTATGCGGTAGTCGATAGTGTAGAGTGGTTAGAAAAATGCTTACAAAATGGTATTAAAACAGCGCAGTTAAGAGTTAAAAATAAAAGCGAAGATGAGCTGGAACAATTAGTCGCAAGCGCGGTCGCTTTGGGTCAGCAATACAGTGCGCATGTGTTTATTAACGATTACTGGCAGCTGGCAATTAAACATGGCGCCTATGGTGTGCATTTAGGACAAGAAGACATAGAGAACGCCAATTTAGCAGCTATAAAAGAAGCAGGCCTGCGACTTGGGCTTTCTACCCATGGCTTTTATGAAATGCTTCGGGCGCACAATTACCGCCCAAGTTACATGGCCTTTGGCGCGATTTACCCTACCACCACCAAAGACATGACAGGCCAAATTCAAGGGCTTGAAAAGCTAACTCGGTTTGTGCCACTAATGCAAAGCTATCCTACAGTGGCTATTGGCGGAATTGATTTAGACAGGGCGCAAGAGGTTGCTAAAACGGGCGTGGGCAGTGTGGCCGTGGTACGTGCTATTACCGAGGCTGATGATTATGTAGAGGCAATCAATACCTTAAAATCGGTGATAAATGAGAATGCCTGCTAACATGCAAGCGCAGCAACTGAGCGACAAAGAAACTCTGCGCTATAGCCGTCACTTATTATTAAAAGAAGTGGGGCTTGAAGGGCAGTTAACACTTAAAGAGGCAACCGTTGCTGTGGTAGGTGCAGGCGGGCTAGGAAGTCCTGCGCTACTTTATTTAGCAGCGGCTGGCATTGGCACACTAATATTAATTGATGACGATGCCGTTGAACTATCTAATTTACAGCGGCAAATACTTTATAAAGTGAATCACTTAGGGCAGCAAAAAGTAAATGCAGCAGGAAAGGTGCTTGCGAGCCTTAATAATCAAATAAACATAGTGACTCACTCGCAAAAGTTGAGCGCTGCTAACAGTGATGCACTATTAAATAACGCCGATATTGTACTTGATTGCTCTGATAACTTTGCGACTCGTTACACCGTCAATCGTTTTTGCGTAAACAACAAAATACCATTAATTTCTGCAGCAGCGCTAGCAACTCAAGGGCAATTAATGGGCTTTGACTTTAGGCAAACAGATAGCCCTTGCTATGGCTGCGTATTTCCACACAGTGATGCTAACCCTGTTGTTAATTGCGACAATGCGGGCGTTATTAGTCCCTTACTTGGGGTAATTGGCTCTATGCAGGCACAGCTAACTCTTAATATGTTGTTAGGTCATTTTGGGGGGAGTGTGTTTATAACCTTTGACGCATTAAGCTTAAAGCAACAGCATTTTAAGATGGCTAAAAATTTAGCGTGTAGAGAGTGTAGCAGTATGAGTAAAGAGTAGCTTCGCTTTTAACGTCGCAAGCTCTACGTCTACAAAAACACCGTGATTATAGAAAATAAACACGGTGTTTTTTAATCTCAACCAGACAACTGGTACTATTTATTAATCATCAATTTTTGCAAACGCAGTGCCTAAACGGGTGACTGTTTCAGGGCGTTGATCATCAAAAATATCGGCTTTATCTGCACCCCATGCAAGCACAACTGTTGAGCCTAATTTAAAGCGACCCATTTCTTCCCCTTTTTTAAGGTTAATCGCGTTTTCGCCTTTAGTGGGGTAATTCCAGCTAAACACATCACTGCCAGCTGGTGGAGTGACTGTGCCAGCCCAAATAGTTTCTATGCTAGCAACAATGGTTGCGCCTACAAGGACCATAGCAAGCGGGCCAATTTCAGTTTCAAAAATTGCTACTACACGTTCGTTACGGGCAAATAAATTCGGTACGTTTTGCGCGGTAAGTGGATTTACTGAAAATAAATCGCCCGGTACGTAAATCATTTTGCTTAACGTGCCATCAATTGGCATATGAATACGGTGGTAGTCTTTTGGTGCCAAGTAAATAGTTGCAAATTTACCGCCTAAAAACGGCGTTGTGTCGTCTTGTGAGCCACCTAGCAACGCTTGTAAGCTGTAATCATGGCCTTTAGCTTGGATTAGTTGGCCGTCAACAATATCGCCAAGTTGACTGATTGCGCCGTCAACAGGGTGAATAATAATATCGTCATCTTCAACCATAGGACGAGCACCGTCTTTTAATGGGCGGGTAAAAAATTCATTAAAGGTTTTATAGTGAGCTGGATCAGAATATTTAGCCTCACTCATATTTATTTTGTATTGTTTAATGAATAATTTAATTAATGTTGTGGTTAATGCGCCCGCTTTTGCAGCTGCAAGCTTACCTACTACACGAGAAATAAAGTGCTTTGGCATAGCATATTGCATGGCGATTTTAAATTTATCTAAACTCACAGGTTTTTCCCTAATTATACGCGAGGCGCACGCGCGCCGGCACGGCCATCGGCCATGGTTTCTAAAATACGATGATAGCTTTCAAAACGTAACTTTGAGATATCGCCATCAGCGACTGCTTGCTGAATTATACAGCCAGGATCGTTTAAGTGTTTACAGTCCCTAAAACGGCATCCACCTATAAACTCTCTAAATTCTTTAAAGCACCACGTGACTCGTTCAACATCTAAATGCCATAAACCAAACTCACGAATACCCGGTGAATCTATTAAGTTACCGCCACTTGGTAAATGATGCAGACGCGATACTGTCGTGGTGTGCTGGCCTAGACCGCTGTTTTCAGACACTTCTTTAGTCAAAATTTCAGCATCCGGCAGCACAGTGTTTACTAAGGTAGATTTACCCACACCACTTTGGCCAACAAAAATATTGTTTTTGCCTACAAGTACTTCTTTTAATTCATTAATGCCTTCGCCGGTTATATTACTAACTAGCAGCACCTGGTAATTAAGTTTACGGTAAATATCGAGTATTTGTTGTATTTCGTTTAAGCCAGTTTCATCAATTAAATCAATTTTATTAAGTACTAAAATCGGCTCAATGCCCATGTCTTCGCAGGCAATTAAATAGCGGTCGATAATGCTTGGTGTAAACTCTGGCAGTACAGCTGAAACCATTAAAATTTGATCTATATTCGCGGCAATCACTTTTACACCGTCGTAAAAATCAGGGCGCGTTAACTGTGAACGACGTTCTTGAGTTGCTTCAATAACACCTGCTAAATCGCCTTCACTTACTTTTGCACGACGAAATAATACCTCATCGCCACATACTAAATTTGATACGGTACGGCGAATATTACAGCGAAGAACATCGCCATTTTGGGTTTCTACGTCGGCATGTTGCCCAAAGCGGCTAATAACAATCGCATTTTCCACTTGACCTAAATTATCTGTTTGCCACTCTTGCGCGCCGACTTTTGCCGGTTTTTTATCGGCATTCGATAAACGCTTTTGATGATTGGCCTTGATCCTACGGGATTGGCCTTTACTTAATTTTTTCTGTTTTGCCACTTGAGGCCTATAACCTGAGTTAAATGCCGAGTTTGCTAAAAAAAGCTTTAGCTCGACGGTTGATGCTAATATGATATATCGAAATGCGTTGGATCTAAAGAAAAGCACCGTTTAAGGTAATTATGACTATTAATAAATCAAATTTAATTTGGCTCGATCTGGAAATGACCGGACTTGAACCAGAGACTGACAAAATACTTGAAATTGCAACTGTTGTCACTGATGCTGATCTGAATATATTAGCCGAAGGCCCAACGATTGCCATTCATCAAAGTGATGAACTACTTGATGGTATGGATGAGTGGTGTACAACTCAGCATGGCAAATCTGGACTAACGGCACGCTGTAAGGCAAGCACGTTTAATGAAGCTTATGCCGTGGAACAAACACTTGCGTTTTTAAAGCAATGGGTGCCAGCGGGTGCTTCACCTATGTGTGGTAACTCGATAGGCCAAGATCGTCGCTTTATGAATAAGTATATGCGCGAGCTTGAAGACTTTTTTCATTACCGTAATTTAGATGTCAGTACCATTAAAGAACTTGCTCGTCGTTGGAAACCAGATGTGCTGGCTCAAGTGAATAAAAAAGGGTCGCATTTAGCGTTAGATGACATTAAAGATTCGATTATGGAATTAAAGGTTTACCGAGAAAAGTTTTTTAATTTATAAAAAATACTTGCAAAGCCCCCTAATTATTGTAGAATCCTGCCCCGCTCAAGACGATAACCCCCGCGGGGTTAGTGTGTTTGAGCTTAAGTTAAAGATTCAAGATGAAAGGTTAAAGGAACAAGGTTTAATATTGATAGAACCTAGAACCTAGAACCTAGAACCTAGAACCTAGAACCTAGAACCTAGAACCTAGAAAGCGGCACTAGCTCAGTTGCCAGAATGTAGGACGCGACTTGTCGCGCACCAACGGACAAATTACTGACTATTTTGAATGCGGCACTAGCTCAGTTGGTAGAGCGCGACCTTGCCAAGGTCGAGGTCACGAGTTCGAGCCTCGTGTGCCGCTCCAATTTCTCACCAAAAGAAATTGTAGTAGAAATAAAGATTCAAGATGAAAGGCGAAAGGTACAAGGTTTAATTTTGACAGAACCTAGAACCTAGAACCTAGAACCTAGAACCTAGAACCTAGAACCTAGAACCTAGAACCTAGAATGCGGCACTAGCTCAGTTGGTAGAGCGCGACCTTGCCAAGGTCGAGGTCACGAGTTCGAGCCTCGTGTGCCGCTCCAATTTCTCACCAAAAGAAATTGTAGTTCAAGATAAAAGGTTAAAATTGATAGAACCTAGAACCTAGAACCTAGAACCTAGAACCTAGAATTAAATGCGGTACTAGCTCAGTTGGTAGAGCGCGACCTTGCCAAGGTCGAGGTCACGAGTTCGAGCCTCGTGTACCGCTCCAATCTTATTTACTTTCCAGATATTCATTCTCAAATAGCAAACAATAACCCACACGCGAATCATTATAAATTTAATTTATGTAACTTTTTGAAATGTTCAATGTGTGCGAATGATCTATGTTGAAAACCTAAAACTTTTCGCCTTGCAAAGTTGCAATAATGCGTCTTGAACCGCCATGAACACGGTGCTCACCTAAGTATATCCCTTGCCAAGTTCCCAGTGCTAACTGACCATCACTAATCGGTATAGTTAACTCACAACCTAAGGTACTGGTTTTTATATGGGCAGGCATATCATCATCGCCCTCATAGTTATGGCGATAATAAGGCTGGCGCTCTGGAACAAACTGATTAAAGTGGCTTTCCATATCCATACGCACGGTAGGATCCGCGTTTTCGTTAATAGTTAAGCTGGCTGAGGTGTGTTGAATAAATAAGTGTAATAAACCAACTTTAAGCTGGCTCAGTTGTGGGAGGTGAGTAAGTATGTCGTTATCAATTAAATGAAAGCCCCGCGAGCGAGGCTTTAATGTAATCGTAGTTTGCGACCAGCTCATAGCTTATCGAAACTCACTTCGATATTTGCATTACCTGCGTCACTGGTAAATGGCATAAGAATTTTTTTGCCGTCACTTTTATGCGTAATGGTGTGGTTTGTACCAGAGACAACGATGGGAGTTGCCATGGCAAACTCATAGCCTTTTTCACCTAATAAATTCTTAGCTCCACCGGTAACCATATTGGTTATTTCGCCGACCATGTCAGTGACTTCTTCATTTATACTGTCTGGTCGCTCACCTAACATACGTTCCATAATAGTCAGTGCTAAACTCTCGTCGAAGGTAATTGAAAATGAACCACGAGTTTGCGGACCGACCATACCAATTAATCCCGATACATCACCACAGGCTATCTCATCGGTTTTAATACGCGGCTTGCCTGGTTTTAATTGAGTTTGAGCCATAGTGCTCAATACATTCATCAAAGAAGATAAAAAGGGATTAATGAACTCTACATTCATGTTAGATATCCTTAAATTGGTACTGATAAAGGTTATACGTAAAGTATAGCTATAGTCGCTGAGCTATGCTCGACAAGAGTCACATTTACCATGCGCTTCTATTGTTTGCCCTGAAACGACAAAGCCGCTTTCAGCTGCTAAGTTATTGAGCTCATGTGAAATTACTGTTGAATGCAGCTCTTTAACAAAACCGCAGCTATCACAAATTAATAGCTGAACAGGATGAATATGATCAAAATGATGACACAGCATAAATGCATTGGTGCTTTCAATTTTATGAATAAAACCGAGTTCGGCTAAAAAGTCTAAAGCACGATAAATTGTTGCAGGTTTAGCACCTGTTTCAGTGACTTTTAATTGTTCAAGTAAATCGTATGCACCGACACCGCCTTGGGCACTGGCTAATAAACGAAATACCTTCTCGCGAATTGGTGTGAATCGCGCACCACGGTTGTCGCATACTTGTTTTGCTTTACTTACGAGTGATTCTATATTCATCTTCTCTCATCCTTACGCTGCCGTGATATACTAACATACTGTATTGTAGTTGCAGCGTTTTATTAATTGATTTTGTCCAAAGGTACTCATTAATGCATGAACTATTAGCTATATTTATTTTCTTTTTTGCGGTTATCGATCCAATTGGCACAATCCCGGTTTTTATCGCCGTAACTCGTGGAGATGACGACAAGTTCAAGCGTAAAGTGATTTTTAAGGCCGTGGGTGTGTCTGCTTTAGTGCTGTTATTTTTTGTAGTTGCTGGCGAGCAATTACTGAATGTGATTGAGATTCCGCTCTCGGCATTTCAAATAGCAGGTGGTTTAATTTTATTAATTTTTGCGCTCTCCATGACCTTTGGTGAAAGTAAGCCCGAAGCTGAAATTAAAAGTGTTAGAGACAGCACTGAGACCGCTATTTTTCCGCTCGCTATTCCTTCAATAGCCAGTCCCGGTGCCATGTTAGGTGCGGTATTAATGACGCGCAATGAGGAGTATACCTGGGTTGAGCAAATGATTACCTCATCAATGATGTTAGCTGTTTTAGTGGTGGTACTAATTTTATTATTACTTGCTACACATGTGCACAAAATAATAGGCGACAGTGGGGCGAGTATTATTAGTCGAATTATGGGGTTAATTTTAAGCTCAGTCGCAGTAACTAATATTTTAAACGGTATTGCGCAATACTTTGGCTTGCAAGTGTTTGCTTAATATTGCTGCGCATAGGGCTTTTGTGTAAAATGCAGCGCCTTTTAAGCTGTGCTTAAATTATAAATTCTTGAGGATCACATTTTGGATAAACGTACTTTAAATCGACGCTTTTCCGTTGCACCCATGCTTGATTGGACTGATCGCCACTGTCGTACGTTTCATCGTAAAATGACAAAACACACCGTGCTCTATACTGAAATGATCACTACTGGCGCTATTTTATTCGGCCGCGGTGACTACTTGCATTTTAATCAGCACGAAGGTCCTGTGGCATTGCAATTAGGAGGATCCGATCCGCAAGCGCTAGCGCAGTGTGCCAAGCTTGCTGGTGAGCGTGGTTATGATGAAATAAACCTTAATGTAGGTTGTCCGTCAGATCGTGTGCAAAATGGACGTTTTGGTGCCTGTTTAATGGCTGAGCCTAATTTAGTTGCAGAGTGTGTTGCTGCAATGAAAAGTGAAGTGAATATTCCGGTTACGGTTAAAACTCGTATTGGTATTGATGAGCAAGATTCTTATGAGTTTTTATGTGCTTTGATAGAGGCTTCACATAAAGTTGGCTGCGATGACTTTATTATTCATGCCCGTAAGGCATGGCTAAAAGGGTTGAGCCCGAAAGAAAATCGCGAAGTTCCTGAGCTTAACTACCCCCGCGTTTACCAGCTTAAAAAAGATTACCCACAACTTGATTTAAGTATTAATGGTGGTGTTAAAACCATTGAGCAAAGCCTTGAGCATTTACAGTACATAGACGGGGTTATGGTTGGCCGAGAGGCTTACAGTAATCCATTTATGCTTAATGAAGTAGATGAAAAAATTTATGGTGATGCAGCTAACACTCAGTCTCGACATGATGTTGTACGCTCTATGTATGATTACATTGAAGAAGAGATGCGTTTAGGGGCTAATTTTTGGCATGTTGCTCGCCATATGTTGGGTATTTTTCAGGGGCAACCTGGTGCGCGTGGTTTTAGACGCCACTTATCTGAAAATGGTCATGGCAAGCAAGCTGATTTAAGTGTTATGGATAAGGCACTAAGCTACGTACCCGAGTAATGCCAATTTAATGCAATTGGCGTAACAGATCCTCTGTATAGAAAAAGTCACCTCAGGTGGCTTTTTTTGATCCCAAATTTTAGTCAAAAATGTAATTTATTAGCCAATTCGACTTAATTTCATTCAGTGACTAGTCATTAACTTACCCGCCAAAAATGATTTAAATTATTGATATTTAATGAAAATAAAAGAATGTTAAGTTATTGGCATAACTCTTGGAATCCTGTTGATGTATAAATAAAAAATCATCAGGAGAATAACATGGGTATATTTAATCGCGTAAACGACGTCATTCAAGCAAATATCGTAGCTATGCTTGATAAAGCTGAAGATTCAGAAAAACTACTTAATTTGATGCTAACCGAAATGCAGGAGGCACTTAATGAGTGTCGTAGCACCGCGGCAGCACTATTATGTGAAGAAAAGAATATCAAGCGTCAAATAAGCAATAAACAACAAGCGCTCACAAATTGGCAATTAAAGGCCGAACATGCCATTGCAAAAAATCGTGACGATTTAGCTAAATCAGCATTAGCTGAAAAACACACAGTTGAAAAAAACATAGAATGCTTACAAACACAGCTTGAGACATTGCAGCAATCAATTGTAAAAATCACAGAGGAGTGTGAGCGCCTACAGCAAAAAATGACGCAGGCTAAAGCTAAGCAAGCACAACTTGTAAAGCGTGAAAATGTGGTTGAGGCAAGAGCAAAGATAAATACTCAGCTGCAGAGCGATAAAGTGGCCACTGCTTTATCACGATTTGAGCAAATTGAGCGCCGCGTTGAGAGTGTTGAATCGCAAGTTGAAGCGTATGAACTGACAGATACAGCGAGCAATACGGCAATGCAAATTGAGTCACTGGTTAAAAACGAAAAAATCGATGCAGAACTGGCAAGTTTAAAAGCGAGTTTAAACACCGCTGATAAACAAACAGCCTAAGGAGATTGTTATGAATAATTTTAATACACATCGTCGTTGGTATAAAAATACACTTAACAAAAAAATATCGGGTGTCTGTAGTGGGTTAGCTTATCGATTAGACTTTCCGGTATGGTCTACTCGCTTAGTCACCGTTTTATTATTTTTAAGTTTTCCGTTTGCAGTGGCGCTAGGTTATTTAATCGCACACTGTTGTCTTGAAGAAAAAGCAGTGTAAGGAGATCAGCATGAAAACTTTCGCCGTATGCCTACTTATTGTTACATTATTTTTAATTAATAGCGGTTCGATAATTCATTTTGATGTATGGCAATTTCCGCTGTGGATTTCAGATATTAGTTGGACAGGTATTGAGCTCATTGGGGCGTTAGTCGCCATTATTGTTGTTATTGCGATTGCTGCTTTGGTAACCATGGGGCTTGTTGGCGCGGCGATGGTGGCACTGGCTGGAACTATATTAGCCTTTTTATTCGGATCATTGATGATTGCTTGGCCATTATTGTTTGTGGCAGGGTTATGCTGGTTAATCGCAGATAACAAAAAAGTGGCTTCTTAAACTTAAATTAGCTGCCTAATATTAGGGAATTATGATAAATTTGGACTATATTTTTATGTTTTAACAAGGATTTTACTGATGATTAAACAATGTATTTTAAGTGCAAGTGCATTATTGATGGGTGTTTTTTCGTCTTCGTTATTGGCGCATGAAGGACATGAACACGATAGTGTCGTTGCGCAATTACAAGTAACGCATGCGCAAGTAAGAGAGTTTTTACCTGCCACTAAAGCGAGCGTGGGTTATTTTAGTATTGAAAATCACAGTAATGTACCGGCAACACTCATAAGAGCGACCATAGATGGTTTAGGTCGTGTTGAGATTCATGAGCACGTCCACGCTGATGGTATGATGAAAATGCAAAAAGTAGAATCATTGCTTATTAAAGCTCACCAGCAACTCGATTTTAAGCCTGGTAGCTATCATTTAATGGTGTTTGAACCACAAGGGCCGTTAAAAGTAGGTCAAGAACGCAAACTCACGCTATATTTTGAAGATGGGAATCGAGTGTTCACTAATGCAAAAGTAGTTTCGTTAGCATCGCAAGCTGAGCCGGTAAAAGCATCGAAAGATCATAGTCATCATTAGGGGGATAAATGTCACAGCATAAAGGAAAAATAATAACGGCATTGGTATTATTGTTTGTCTTATTTTACGCTATTGCAGTGTACTGGAGCATAGAGCCTGCACGTTTTGATGTGGTACAAAATGCCAAGCAGCAAGCGCAGCAACGCAGTGAAAAACCAGTAACAGGATATGTAACAACTTCAACGCTTATCACCGTCGCTGATACCCTCTTAACTAAGTCAGGCGGTTATTTATCAAATGATGTACTGCCACCGAGCGTAATAATGGACAACATGCCCGCTTGGGAGTATGGCGCGTTGGAAATGGTGCGTGATTTAGCACTATCAATGCGAAAAGATTTTAGTCGTTCACAGTCACAATCAACTGAGCACGAAGCGCTTAAAAAAGCACAGCCACAATTTAATATCAGCTCTGAAGCATGGGCATGGCCAAGTGCTGAGGGCGAATATCAAAAGGGCATTGATTACTTATTAGTATACCGTTCTCAAATTGCGAATCAGCATGAGCGCGATAGCCAATTTTACTCACGTGCAGATAATTTACGCAGTTGGTTAAAAGAAGCAGAAAAACGCTTAGGTAGCCTAAGCCAACGTTTGAGTGCGAGTGTAGGTCAAGATAAGGTAAATACCGATTTAGCCGGCAACTCTTCAAATACTCAAGCCACTTATACGCCATTGCAACAACAAGTAAAAACATCGTGGTGGGAAATTGATGATGTATTTTATGAGTCACGCGGTGCTACTTGGGCTTTACTGCATTTTTTACAAGCGGTTGAATATGATTTTGCCGAAGTACTTGATAAAAAGAACGCTCGTGTTAGTTTACAACAAATTATACGCGAGCTTGAAGCGACCCAAGAAACCGTTTGGAGCCCAATGATTTTAAACGGCAACGGGTTCGGTTATGTCGCCAACCATTCACTCGTTATGGCAAATTATATCTCTAGAGCCAATGCGGCACTGATTGAACTTAGCGAATTATTAGCGCAAGGATAAAAAATGAAAAAGTATTGTATAGCAGCAGCCTTATCAATGGCATGTTTAGCACCTGTAGCACAAGCCGACACTGTATTGGGTTTGTATGTAGGGGTTGATGGTTGGAAAGCCGATAATGACGGTAGCTTTTCTGATAATAATAACGCCCTACAAAACTTCAATTTTGAAGATGAGACTTTTGTTAGCTATTACGCCGCACTTGAACATCCGGTTCCATTAGTGCCAAACTTAAAGCTAAAATACACTGAGCTTGAACTAACCGGTGCAACGCGACTTGAAGATACATTTAGCTTTAATGGCTCTGATTATATTGTTGGCACTGATGTTAATTCAGTTACTGACTTATCGCACATTGATTATATTCTTTACTACGAGATTTTTGATAACGATTTAATCTCGATTGATTTAGGTATTAATGCTAAGCAGTTTGATGGTGAGCTTGTGGTAACAGGTACATCACAACAAGGTGGCGCTAACTTCACTGAAATTGAAGAGTTCTCAGGTGTGGTGCCTTTAGCATACGGCCGTTTTGAAGCGGGTTTACCGTTTAGTGGTTTAAGTGTTTTTGCTGAGGGTAGCTTTTTAGCCATTGATGATAGCAAAGTACAAGATTACCAAATGGGTATTGCTTGGGAGTTTATTGATAACCTAGCCGTTGATGTTGCGGTTAAAGCGGGCTACCGCTCTATGGTTTTAGAACTTGATGATGTAGATGACATTAATACTAATATTGACGCTTCAGGCCCATTTGCGGGCATACAAGTTCATTTTTAAGCGACGATTTTTCTAAAAGCCACCTTGTGTGGCTTTTTTTAGTTATTTTGAAGAGTGCCATACTAATTCAAACTCCCCCTCAAATGCTGCACCAATTAACTGTTTGTACACTTTATTAATTGGGTAATTCATCAGTCTAAACAGTTCATCACCGGTTTGGGTAAACTTATAATAACTCAATACTAAGTCGTTACTTTTTGCTTTTAAAGTTAGTTTTTGAGTCAAAAAGGAGAGGGTAATTTCTTGTCCTGCTTTTAATGCAGCGGATTCAATCTCTTTACGGTATAACAAATTTAAATCCATTAAGGTTAATACATCAGGAAAGCTCACACCGCTTTTACCTATGCTTAATGACACTTTATTACCCTTGCCTAATAAATCAAATAACGAGGGTTTTTTGTAATAGCCTAAAAATATTAGGTGACTACTGTCTTTTTCGTTATACCCTGAAATAGACACACACTTTCTTAATGAATCAGCTTCGCGCTGGGTCATGTGTTTGAGAGTTTGTAAGCTTTTTATAGAAAAGGTACCTGGGCTAATGGTTTCGCCAGTAAAAATTTTTGCCCATAATGTTTGCATAGATTGGTTTGAGGTATCTTCACATAAGGCAATAAAGTGCTCCACCCAATCGGCGTCAGGTTGTTTAGCGCAGGCTACATCAGGACAAAATTCCATTGCTAAGGCTAAAATAGTCTCGATATTTTGTTGTTGTTTTATTAGCAGTAGATCTTGTCTTTTTTGTGCTCGAGCTAACACTGAATGCTCGCTATTAATACGATAAAGAGACTTTGCTTTACCCTGCGTATTATAGGTTTTTTCATCAGCTGCAGGTGTATTACTCACTTTTGTGACTGAGTAACCTAACAGTGACTCAATAATATTGGCAAGTTTAATTCTGGCTTGTGCGGTTTTGACTGTCATGACTTTCCATTATTGCTTGTGCATCACTGAGCTGGGCTACCGTCTTTAGGTTATTTAGCCCAAGAGTGACTATATTGCTTAATATATTTTCAGCAAATATAGCAACATAGCCAGAAATGAGTGGCACCGTTGCTTGCCCTTCAATATGCCACGTGACGGTTTTTGTATGCGGGCTAAATAGTAATCGGCTAGTAATAATATGTTCTTGATTAAATAACACACTAAATACAACTTCATTGGCGCTCAATGATGATATTGTCATTTCGCCATTGCCCCACTTACCTTGCCAAGACTGATAGGCGCCTGCCCCAGAACTTGGTTCACCAATACTAAATTCAATGTTGGGATCTATTTGCTGCCACGGCGACCATTTGTACCACTGCGTAAAATCTTCCACTAATGACTTTATAACAGGAGGGCGGGCATTTATTTTAATGCTTTTTTGCACGTGATAGTTTTGTGGTAAAAGTAACCCCACAACAACAAACGCCAACAGTAAGATGGCTGAAAACTGCATTAATTGTTTAAGTAGTTTAATAGGTATGCCTCATTGGTTTTAATATTACAGCGTCTATGAATTGTTAATAATCACAGCTTATTTAATAGTTTAGCTTAGAGCTGCGGATTTTTGTTTATTTTATCTGCTTAAAACAATTCTAAAAGCAGACATTAGCAGTAATTAGTTTAGATGATATTTTTGTTTTAGTATTGCTATAAAAGTAGGCGGTTTTTAATCACCACCTTACATTTTGAGCTATATCAACGTGGATGTCGATAGGGTATAATTCGCGCCTTTTGTTATTGAACGGCCAATTTTATGAGCACATTAAAAGCTGATCGCGCCTTATTCTCATACCCTAAGTATTGGGCTGAGTGTTATGGCACAGCCCCATTTTTACCAACAACACGCGAAGAAATGGACGCGCTTGGCTGGGATAGCTGCGATATTATTATTATTAGCGGTGATGCTTATGTAGACCATCCTAGTTTTGGGATGGCCGTAATTGGCCGTGTGCTTGAAGCGCAAGGATTTAGAGTGGGCATTATTGCTCAGCCTGATTGGAACTCTAAAGATGCGTTTATGGCATTGGGTAAGCCTAACTTATTTTTTGGTATTACAGCCGGTAACATGGATTCGATGATCAATCGTTACACCGCTGAAAAACGTATGCGCCACGATGATGCTTATACACCGGGAAATGTAGGTGGTAAACGCCCTGACCGTGCCGTGATCATATACTCACAACGTTGTCGTGAAGCCTATAAAGATGTGCCACTGGTGTTAGGGGGCATTGAAGCCAGCTTGCGTCGTATTGCTCATTACGATTATTGGCAAGAGAAAGTACGCCGTAGTGTATTGTTTGACGCTAAGGGTGACATTTTAATTTATGGTAATGCCGAACGTCCATTAGTTGAAGTGGCGCATCGTATCGCTGCAGGTGAAACCATGGATACCATACAAGATGTGAGAGGCACGGCGGTTATTCGTAAGGAGCCTTTACCCGGTTGGCGCGGCAGTGATTCAACAGCTATTGATAAAATTGGTAAAATAGATCCTATTCCTAATCCTTATGGTGCGGATGATGTGGGTTGTGCTAAATCAGAATTTAAGCAAGCGGGTATTGATTTAAAAGCCGAAGCTGCAAAACCAATTACCATTCAGCCTGCGCGCCCTAAACCATGGGAAAAAACTTACGTTAAGCTACCCGCTTTTGAGCAGGTCAGTGTTAATAAACCATTGTATGCCCATGCATCGCGTATTTTGCACCAAGAAACTAACCCCGGTTGTGCAAGAGCGCTATTTCAGCGTCATGGCGATCGCTCTATTTGGGTGAATCCGCCAGCTTATCCACTTGAAACCCAAGAAATGGATGATGTGTTTGGTTTACCGTATCAGCGTATTCCGCACCCAAGTTATGGCGACGATAAAATTCCTGCTTACGATATGATTAAAACGTCGGTAAACATTATGCGTGGTTGTTTTGGCGGCTGTTCGTTCTGTTCTATTACTGAGCATGAAGGGCGAATAATACAAAGCCGCTCACAAGAATCAATTATTGAAGAGATTGAGCAAATTAGAGATAAAGTGCCGGGCTTTACTGGGGTTATTTCTGATTTAGGCGGACCGACCGCAAATATGTACAAACTGCGTTGTACCAGTAAAAAAGCAGAGAGTACCTGTCGCCGCTTGTCGTGTGTGTATCCTGATATTTGTAAGCATATGGATACTGACCATACCCCGACTATCGATTTATATAAAAAGGCGCGTGAGGTTAAAGGGATCAAAAAGATCTTAATTGCTTCGGGCGTACGTTATGACCTTGCTGTACGTGATCCTCGTTACGTTAAAGAGCTAGTAACTCATCATGTTGGTGGATATTTAAAAATAGCCCCAGAACACACAGAAGACGGCCCATTATCAAAAATGATGAAGCCGGGTATGGGCGCCTATGATGAATTTAAAGCGCTATTTGATAAGTACTCTAAAGAAGCAGGTAAAAAGCAGTATTTAATTCCATACTTTATTTCTGCTCACCCAGGGACTAAAGACGAAGACATGGTGAATATGGCTTTGTGGCTGAAATCGAATGACTTTAAGCTTGATCAGGTGCAAAACTTTTACCCATCACCGATGGCTAATGCGACCACCATTTATCATACTGAAATGAACTCGCTGCGTAATATTAAAAATAATACTGAGCAAGTTGCGGTACCAAAAGGCGCGCGCCAGCGTCGTTTGCATAAAGCGATTTTGCGTTACCATGATCCTGCCGGTTGGCCAATGATCCGTGAAGCCCTGCGTAATATGGGCAAAGCTAAACTCATTGGTAAAGGTCCAAATTGTTTAGTGCCAGAAGAAGGCAGAGATGAAAGGCAAGCCAAAGGCGGTAAAGGTAACAAGGGTGGTCGCCCTGCGCTTACTCGTCATACTGGCTTTAGTCAGTTTAAAAAAGCCAACACTAAACCTAAGGTGGGCGGTAATCGCCAGCGCGCAAGGTAAAGTAATTATCGGCTTAAACAAAAACACCGCGTATTGACGCGGTGTTTTTGTTTATAAAAAGATTGAAGCCTAAATCAATAACCAAGTTGCAGTGCCTAAAAAGGCAAATATACCAACAATATCAGTTACTGTGGTTAGTACCACACTGCCTGCCAGTGCTGGATCTATTTTCATTTTTTTAAGCAATAGTGGGATACTAGCACCCGCAATACCTGCTGCAACTAAATTCATAAACATAGCAAACGCTAAAACACCACCGAGTTTGAAATCCCATTGCCAAAGCGCAACGACACCGGCAATTAGGATAGACCAAACCATACCGTTAATCGCGCCGATAGCGAGTTCTTTTAATAATAAAAAACGTTGGTTAGTTTGGTTGATATGGCCCACCGCGATACCGCGAATAACCAAAGTTAAGGTTTGGCTGCCTGCAACCCCACCCATTGACGGGACAATGCCATTGAGCACAGCAAGAATTGGTAATATAGCTAAGGTGTTTTCAAAAAAGCTCGCCACAATTGCAGCCAGCAATGCAGTTAGTAAGTTTACACCTAGCCAAATTGAGCGCTTTTTAGAGCTTTTTAAGACCGGCGCAAAGGTATCTTCTTCATCATCAAGACCCGCTAAGCTTAATAAGCTATGCTCTGCATCTTCACGGATAACATCAACGATATCATCAATAGTAATACGACCAAGCAAATGCGCGTTGTCATCGACAACTGGTGCCGATATCCAGTTATGCCGTTCAAATAGTTGCGCTACTTCGCTTTCATCCATTGAAATAGGAATAGATTCACACTCTTCATCCATTAAATCCTGAACAATTTTCTCTGGAGGATTAGTTAATAAAGTGCTTAGCGATAAGGCGCCTAAAAAACAGTTATGTTTATCTACAACGTATAAGTCATCGGTGCCTTCTGGTAGCTCACCGCGTAAGCGAATATAACGTAGTACAACATCTAGAGTTACATCAGGGCGAATAGTTACGGTATCGATATTCATCAAGGCGCCAGCAGAGCGCTCCTGATAGGATAGAGCTTGTGTTGCACGTTCTCTATCTTGAATATCCATAGCGCTGACAACGTCTTTATAAACGGTGTCAGGCAGACTACGTAGCACTTCCCCTAAGTCATCATGGCCCATGTCTTCTGTTGCAGCCGCAATGTGCTCAGGTGCCATTTGCGCAATAATACCCAAACGTACGTCTTCAGAGAGCTCTTCAAGTACATCGCCCTGTACATCAGGATCAACCAGTTGCCAGAGCATGCGACGAATTTTATGGGGAGATGATTCTAAAAGAAGTGCGGTATCACAAGGTGCCGTTTTTGCTAGCATGCGCCTAACTTGAACAAATTGACCACTATTTAGTGACTTGGTCACCTGTTTTAGTTGTTGTAGTGGAATATCTTGTTCTAAAGCTTCAGGCATTGGCGTCCTTAATTAAATTTTATTACATAGTGGAAGGGTTATGAATGCTATTCAATTTTAGTTTATCTTACTTTATATGAGCAAACTACCTCAACCACTATTAACCTTAGCTTAGGATGATGATTTAATGATGAACTATTTTATTCTTGCTCATTAAATCGTTGGTCAATGAGCTCACCAATTGCATTAAGTGCAGGTTCTGCGTCAGGGCCTTCACATACTACCTTCACTTCTTTGCCTTGACTGCTCTCTAGTAACATAAGTGCTAATACACTATCGCCAGCGGCTTGTTTATCGTCTTGAAATAAAGTGATTGAGGCATCAAATTGCACAGAAAGCTGTGCCAGTACTGTTGCCGCTCTGGCATGCAGGCCTAATTTGTTTTTTATTAAAAATGTGTTTTCTAACCGCATTACTATTCTCTTTGATGTTATTCTTGTTCTCTGTGACGAATTTTTACATTAGGATGACTCATTGCAAAACTTTCACCTATAGTTTGCGCTAAGTAAACAGAACGGTGTTGTCCACCAGTACAACCTATGGCTATGGTCAAATAGCTGCGGTTATTTCTTTCTAAATGCGGCAACCATGTTTGTACAAAGGTTTGAATTTGCCATGTAAATTTTTGTACTATGCTGTGGCTGGCTAGGTAGTCTTTTACCGGTTGATCTAGCCCTGTGAGTGGCTTAAGTTCAGGCTCCCAATGCGGGTTTGGTAAAAATCGGGCATCGAATACGTAATCTGCTTCTTTGGGTATACCGTGCTTAAAACCAAATGACTCAAAGGTAATGATCAGTTGTTTGTCTTTTTTACCGAGTATTTTTTCACGGATAGACTCAGCCAGCTGATGCACACTTAAATCAGTGGTATCAATCATATGATCAGCATGATTGATCAAAACATCCAGTAGTTGTTTTTCTTTTTTTATTGCTAAATCAAGCGGTAGAGAATCAATAGAAAGAGGGTGAAGACGCCTAGTTTCCGAAAAGCGTTTAATTAATGTTTGATCGTCACTGTCTAAATAAAACACCGTTGGTTTAGTGAAACCAGGTAAATATTCAATGATTTCATTAAACTGTTGCTGCTCTTTAGGTAAGTTACGCACATCAACACTTACGGCAATTTTGTTGTAGCTGTCGGAAACACTTCGAACAAGAGATGGTAATAAATTTAAAGGAATATTATCTACACAATAATAACCTAAATCCTCAACAACCCGTAACGCAACAGATTTACCAGAACCTGAGCGACCACTTATAATTATTAATTCCATTTATCACCCTTTATTGTTACTACGGTTGACTGACAATGACTTGGTACAGCTCATTGTCGGATTTTGCCGCCCGTAATTGCTTACAAAATTCTTTATCGTTGAGCTTATCTGCAATGGTAGCTAAGGTCTTTAAATGCTGTTGATTGTCACCGTCGGGGACAATTAAGGCAACAAAAATGTCGACCGGTCGGTTATCTATCGCATCAAAATTAATAGCCGTTTCGCTCACCAGTATAAGTGCAAGAGGCTCTTGTGCACCACTCATACGACCATGTGGAATTGCAATTCCTCGGCCTATACCTGTGCTCCCTAGCTTTTCTCTAGCGGTTAACGCGTTGAGAATATCTTGTTGGGTTAAATAGGGCAGTTTATTGTGAGCCAATTCACTGATAAATTCTAAAATTCTTTTTTTACTATTAAAAAGGACCGCAGCTTTACTGCAGTCCTGACAGATAAGTGAGCTTAGTTTCATAGTGTTAGTGTCGAGCAAGTTTCTCTTTGTGTTTAATTACTTGACGATCTAGCTTGTCAATCAGCGAGTCTATAGCGGCATACATATCTTGATGTTCAGTAGAGGCAAAAATTTCAGCGCCACTAACATGAACGGTTGCTTCAGCTTTTTGGTTTAGTTTTTCTACATCGAGAATAACATGCACATTCGTTATGTGATCAGTGTGCCTCTGCAGCTTTGCAAATTTACTATTTACGTAGTCTCTAAGCGAGTCAGTAATATCTACATGGCGACCAGTTAAGTTCAGTTGCATAAACATTTTCCTCTTTGTTGTACGCCTTAAATCAAACTTTTTCGTTGATTCGACGGGGGAATAGCTAGAGATTCGCGATATTTTGCAATAGTTCTCCTTGCTACTTTAATTCCTTGCTCTGCCAATATATCTGCAATTTTACTATCACTCAATGGTTTAGCTGAGTTTTCTGCCGCGATTAATTTTTTAATTAATGCGCGAATTGCTGTTGATGAACATTCGCCACCGTTTTCAGTGCTTACATGGCTTGAAAAGAAATATTTAAGCTCAAAAATACCCCGTGGTGTATGCATGTATTTTTGCGTAGTAACACGCGAAATAGTCGATTCGTGCATTTCTACCATTTCTGCCACATCATTAAGCACCATAGGCTTCATCGCCTCAGGACCATGTTCAAAAAAGGCCTGTTGCTGTTGCACAATACAGTTAGTTACTTTAAGTAGCGTGTCGTTTCTACTTTCTAGACTTTTTATAAACCATTTTGCTTCTTGCAAGTGTGAGCGAATAAACTGGCTATCACCACTTGATTTAACAGTACGTGACATAGCCGCATATTGGCTGTTTACCCTAATTTTAGGCATGCTATCAGGGTTTAGTTCAACCACCCAACGCCCTTTAATTTTTTTAACCGACACATCAGGAATAACATACTCTGACTCTTCTCTGACAATAGTGTCTGCCGGTTTTGGGCTAAGGGTATGAATTAACGTCATGATCTCTTTAAGCTCATCTTCTTTGAGCTTAGTTTTTTTCATTAACGTGCGATAATCACGTGCAGCCAGCAAATCAATATGATCGGTTAAAATCATTTTTGTTTCGTTTAAAAAAGGCGTGTCTTTATCAAATTGATTAAGTTGAATACACAAACACTCTTGTAAACTACGCGCGGCTATTCCTACTGGATCAAATAATTGAATACGCTTTAATACCGCTTCTATTTCATCAAGTTCAACTTCATCTTCGTCGTCGTTTTCTTGATTAAAGCTTTCTAAAATTTCTTCACAGCTAAGGGTTAAAATACCTGAGTCGTCCACGGCTTCTACTATTGCAATCGCAATCGCTTCATCTGTAGGACTAAATGGCGTCAGTTGCAATTGCCACATTAAATATTCATGCAGCGTTTCAGTTGAAGAGCCTTGATAAATTGATTCATCTTCAGGCATCGGTCCCGATGAAGAGGCAGGTGCTGCGCTCATGTATTCATCCCATGTAACATCCATTGCCATATCATCGCTAATGGTGTCTTTGCTCATGGCTTCGCCGCTGTCTTGCTCATACTCGCTAGGTTTTTCGTCAGCTGAAGCACTTAGCGTTGATTCATCGTTATCGGCTTTTTGTTCGTTTTTACCCGCAGCATCTTCGCTGTAATCTTGTTCTTCAACTTCAAGCAAGGGATTGCTATCGAGCGCTTCTTGAATTTCTTGCTGGAGATCCAATGTACTGAGCTGCAATAAGCGAATTGCTTGTTGCAACTGTGGAGTCATTGTAAGTTGCTGGCCCATGCGCAGCTGTAATGATTGCCTCATTTATCTCTAACAATCCTTTTAAATTACGGTCTGTTGACCTTTACGGATTAAAATTTGTTCAAACTAGGGGCGGTTTAATCGCGGCGCGAGGTTTGTAACCTAGTGGGCTAAGTCAAAACCGAGCAACAAAAAGTAAATCGTCCCTAGGCAGAACCCGAAGGGCAGCGCCTGTTTGGCATTGATGCTGCGTTATCGCCTATTTATGGGGAATACCACATCACATAGGCTCTGCCTTGCCTAAATACCAAACAGACTGCTGCAAATTCAACCTTAAAAGGTCAACAGACCTAAGTATAATTAATCTTAGCAGATGCTTAGTGGAATAACACAAATATTAGAGCTTGAACTGCTCGCCCAAATAAACATCGCGTACTGTTTTATCGTTTAATACGTAATCTGGAGTGCCTGATGCAATTAACTCCCCATGAGAAACTATGTAGGCTTTTTCACAAACATCAAGTGTTTCGCGTACGTTGTGATCTGTGATCAATACGCCAATCCCTCGATTCTTAAGGTGCTCTATAATCTTTTTAATATCTAATACAGAGATAGGATCAACCCCTGCAAAGGGTTCGTCTAATAGTATAAATTTAGGGTTTGCTGCTAATGCCCGGGCAATTTCAACGCGGCGACGTTCACCGCCTGATAGGGCCATACCTTGGCTTTCACGAATATGTTGAATACTAAATTCATCAAGTAAATTATTTAAGGTATCTTCACGCTGTTGTTTATTAAGCTCTTTACGTGTTTCTAAAATAGCCATTAAGTTTTGGTAAACCGTCAGCTTTCTAAAAATCGATGATTCTTGTGGTAAGTAACCAATCCCTAAGCGAGCTCGGCTATGCATAGGTAATAAAGTGATATCTTGATCATCTATTGATATTTTACCTTTATCGCTCGGTACAAGGCCTACAATCATGTAAAAGGTAGTGGTTTTACCTGCGCCATTGGGGCCAAGTAAACCGACAATACTGCCAGCTTCGACTTCTAGGCCAACATTTTTCACCACTTCACGGCCTTTATAGCTTTTTGCTAATAGCTCTGCTTTTAATGTGCTCATGGTTGGCCTTTATCGTCTTCTTTTTTGTTTTCAACAGGCACCAAAATGGTGTGTACACGATCGGTTGAATTTTCATCTTTTTCTGCGCTAATCAACTGCTGCTCTATATCGTAGGTGATACTTTTAGCGGTAATTTTTTGACCTGCTTGAGCGATACTGGCATCACCGATTAAGGTTAAAAAACGTTGCGATACATCATAGCGAACTTCATTGGCACTGGCGCTCATGATGGTGCCATCAGCTTGTGTTTCTTCAAAGTAAGCAGGGCTACCTGTGGCAATTAAAAGTTGCTTATTCTCGCCTAAGTCATCACGTTTATGTACTTCTAAACGATCGGCGGTAATGCGGCGATTACCATGAATAATTTCAACATTTTTCTCAAAAATGCCCACGTTTTCTTTTAATTGACCTTCCTGTCTGTCAGCACTAATTGAAATTTGATTAGCCGCAGGGGCTTCAACGGTTTCCTCTGCATGGCTATGAAATGCAATCAGTAGTGAAGGAACAATTAAAATTTTAAATAGGTTATTGGTCATAATATAGGGTTCGCGTATGGTTAATAAGTTTAATCACTTCGGTTTTTAAATCGGCTTCAAGGCCTTTACCGATGATTTTTAAATTAGGTCCTGTAATAACGACTGGCTGCTGTGACTGCATAGTCAGTAGTTTTATATCTACATTGATGCTATCGGCTGTGATCGTATCGATCATGGCGTTATCGACTAAATTTAGCGCTTTCACATTACCCTCTAACACCAGTTGCCGATCGTCGTAGAGGGTGGCTTCATCAGCGTTAATACGCCATGTTTGCTGTTCGTTATATAACGTAAATATAGGTTTTTCAAAAAAGGTAAAACCGAGTTGTTGATATAACTCCATTTTTACCGCAGTCACTTTATGGCTTACTTTACCTTGATCATTATAAGCGGTTTGTTTTAGCTCAATCGCGGTATAATCGGGTTTAGCAATAACTTGAGTTTGTTCATCCGCAACAATATCTACTTGAGTAAAGTAAGGATACCAAAGCCAAACCATACAGCTTATGAATAAAACGCTCAGTATAATGCGCGCTACATTCATGAACTGGTTCCTTGGCTGGTAAGTGGCTTATTGTTTTCAAGCATTAGTAAGTCTGTTAGTTCTCTCACTGCGCCAAAGCCGCCAGGCAGCTGAGTAACATAATGCGATAAGCGTTTAATCAGCGGGTGGGCGTCGTTCACGGCTACTGCAAACCCGACTTTTTCCATTACCGGCATATCAGGGCCATCGTCGCCTATGTAGGCAATTTGCTCATCGCTAAGCGCTAATTTTTGTTTTAATTCTTGATAGGCGATGAGTTTGTCTTCTTGGCCTTGGTATATATGTTGTACGGTTAAGCTACTCATACGTTGTTGAACTATTTGTGAGTGACGACCTGTGATCACGGCAACTTCAAAACCACTATTAATAAGGGCTTTAATGCCAAATCCGTCTTTGGTATTAAATGCTTTGAGCTCTTCACCTTGGTTGCCAAGATAAATACGCCCATCAGAAAACACACCATCAATGTCGCAAATTAATAATTTTATTTTTTTGGCGCGCGCTTTTGCATCATCACTTAACGGTTGGTAAAGATCTTCAAACTGCATTTATAGCACTCCCGCTTTTAGTAAGTCTTGCATATTTAGTGCGCCAATGGGCTGATTATGCTCATTAATCACAATTAAACCATTAATACGTTTTTGTTCCATAATGTTCAGTGCTTCAGCCGCGAGCATGTCTTGTGTGGCTGTTGTGCATGATTTAGTCATCACAACATTAATTTCTGTGCTGTGTATATCAACACGTTGCTCTAAAATACGACGTAAATCACCATCGGTAAACAAACCAGATAATTGTTGGTTACCATCTATAATAGCGGTCATGCCAAGCCCTTTGGCTGACATTTCAATTAGGGCGTCTTTAATGGTTTGCGTTTCATTAATAATAGGCGTGTGAATACCGCTGTGCATTACATCTTTTAAGGTTAACAGTAAGCGTTTGCCTAAACTGCCACCTGGATGCGACAGTGCAAAATCATCTGCGGTAAAGCCACGGGCTTCCAATAATGCGACTGCCATTGCATCACCCATAGCGAGTGTTGCCGTGGTACTTGCCGTTGGCGCTAGGCCTAATGAGCAGGCTTCTTGTTCAACTTTAATACACACATGCACATTTGCCAATGTTGCCATAGTTGACGTTTCGTTACCTGTCATAGCAATCATTTTAGCGCCAATGCGTTTTAATACCGGAATAATATTAAGCACTTCACTGGTTTCGCCAGAGTTAGAAATAAGCATAACTACATCACTGGCGGTGATCATACCTAAATCACCATGACTCGCTTCACCAGGGTGAACAAAAAATGCGGGGCTACCAGTACTCGCTAAAGTGGCTGCTATTTTATTACCGATATGGCCCGATTTACCCATGCCAATAACAATTATACGGCCTGAGCAGTCATACATTAATTGACACGCTTGGTTAAAGCTTTCATTAACGTATTGTGCGATATCGTTGAGTGCTTGGCGTTCTATATCAAGGACGCGTAAGCCTTGTTGAATAAAATTTAGCGTTGCCATGGATCACCCTACTTGACTAAAAATATAACCTTGGTAAATCATAAATGCGACGATGAGCAAGCCACCTTCTAGTCTATTGATACGTCTTTGACCTCTAAAGTTCAATGACATAGCAATAAGTGCCAAGGTTGCACCTATCATAATGATAACATCACGGTTAGCTACTGATGCGTCAATAACCGATGGGTTAATTAATCCTGCCAGCGGTAATACCGCTAAAATATTAAAGATATTTGAGCCAACAATGTTACCCAGTGCTAGGTCATCTTCATTTTTAAGAACACCCGCAATAGAGGCTGCAAGTTCAGGTAAGCTGGTACCTATGGCTATTATGGTTAAACCAATTACTAAGTCACTTAGGCCAAAGTATTTAGCAATATCGACGGCTGAGCCAACTAAAAAGTGTGAACTAACCGGCAGTAAAATTATACCCACTACCAGCCAAAAAACGGCTTTTTTGGTTGGTACGTTGTCAGGTACTTCATCACAGGCTTCGCTAACAAAGGGGTCGTCTTGGTTTTTTGCTCGCAGTGAGACAAAAATAAGCCCACCAATAAAAACAACAAAACCAAACAGTAAGGCTGCGCCTTCAAAAAACGAAAAGTAGTTATCTGAAAAAATATACCAAGTGGCGATAGACACCAGTAATACCAATGGAATTTCACGCCTTAGTGTACTTGAAGAAACTGAAAGTGGTCTTAAAAGCGCTGTAATACCTAATACTAATAGTATGTTAGTTATATTTGAACCTACCGCATTACCAACCGCCGTATCGGTTTTATTAGCCAAAGCAGCTGAAGCGGATACCATCATTTCAGGCGCCGATGAGCCCATAGCTACCACGGTTAAACCTACTATTAATGTTGGTACGCCAAAGTTTTTAGCCAGTGCAGCTGCACCATAAACAAACCTGTCTGCACTCCATACGAGAGCTGCAAAACCGAGAATTAAAATGACAAACGAGGTAACCATTGTGATAAGCCAGCTAGTGTAAATTCAGATAGCGCGAATAGTAACAAAAGCCACCATAAAAGTATAAGTAAAAGAGTAAGCTGTAATACATTAGACGGTTATTAAAATAATTTTTTACTAAGTTGATTTGGTTGTTTAAGCGTCGGTTAAGTCAATTTATCGCAGTCTTATAACTGTTTTGGCGGCGCTATTACAAAATCTTACGAATTGTTTTTTCCATCTTGACCAAAAAACCCTTAAAATAGAAATATGAGAGAATATTGTTATGGAGAGCGACTTGTCGCAATCAATAGTAGAAGTAAAGGATGTTACCTTTTCTAGAGGCGATAGGGTCATATATAAAAATATGAGCTTTGATGTCCCAGAGGGTAAAATTACTGCCATTATGGGGCCAAGCGGAATTGGCAAAACCACGATGCTGCGCTTAATTGGTGGCCAGCTCAAACCTGACTCCGGTGATATTTTATTTAAAAAAGACAGCATAGTCGCCATGTCGCGTAAAGAACTCTACGCGGCACGTAAACGCATGAGCATGTTATTTCAAAGCGGTGCTTTATTTACCGATATGTCGGTGTTTGACAATATCGCATTTCCTATCCGCGAGCACACACAACTCAGTGAAGACTTAATCCGTCTAGTGGTTTTAATGAAACTTCAAGCCGTTGGCTTACGTGGTGCTAAAGATTTAATGCCTTCAGAGTTATCTGGTGGTATGGCACGTCGTGCAGCTTTGGCTCGCTCTATAGCGCTTGATCCTGAACTTATTATGTATGATGAGCCTTTTGCAGGACAAGATCCCATTTCAATGGGAGTGTTGGTTAAGCTGATTAAGTCATTAAATGAAGTGCTTGGTTTATCTTCTTTGATCGTTACACATGATGTGAATGAAGTAATGAGCATTGCCGACCATGTTATTATTATTGCCGAGCAAGGTGTGATTGGCAGTGGCACGCCAGATGAAATGCGTCAGCATGAATCACCACTGGTGCAACAATTTTTAAAAGGGTTATCAGATGGGCCTGTACCATTTCATTATCCAGCACAAACCTATGCAGATGAACTGTTAGGAGAGCCGCAGTAATGTTGGATTTACTACAAAAAATAGGCCATAAAACACTGGGTCGTTTTGCTGCACTTGGGCGTTCAACGCAAATGTTAGCAAGTGCGCTATGGCATTTACCCAATTTTAAAAAAGGTACGCCTCTACTGGTGCGCCAACTCTACATGGTTGGTTCACAATCGCTGTTGATTATTGTGGTGTCGGGCTTATTTATCGGCATGGTTTTAGCTCTGCAAGGTTATACCGTTTTAGTTGATTATGGTGCAGAAGACAGCCTTGGACCTCTAGTGGCGCTTAGCTTGTTACGTGAGCTGGGGCCTGTGGTTACTGCATTATTATTTGCAGGCAGGGCAGGCAGTGCGTTAACGGCTGAAATCGGTTTAATGAAAGCCACCGAGCAGTTATCGTCGCTAGAGATGATGGCTATCGACCCGCTTAGACGTATTATTGCGCCGCGATTTTGGGCTGGCTTAATTAGTATGCCGTTACTGGCGTTAATTTTTTCAGCGGTCGCTATTATTGGTGCTCACTTGGTGGGTGTTGATTGGCTAGGCGTTGATACCGGAAGCTTTTGGTCAATAATGCAAGCTCAGGTGTCGTTTGAAAAAGATATACTAAACGGTTTAATTAAAAGTATCGTATTTGCGATTGTTGTGACTTGGATTGCGCTTTATAAAGGGTATGACTGTATTCCTACATCAGAAGGGATCAGCAAGGCAACAACAGAAACAGTGGTGCACTCATCACTGGCGGTATTAGGTTTTGACTTTATTTTGACAGCGGTAATGTTTACTAGCTAATAGGGTATTAAATAATGAATTCACGGAAATTAGAAATTTTAGTTGGTTTTTTTGTCGCACTAGGTATTTTGGCGTTTTCAATGCTAGCGCTTAAAGTGGCCAATTCAGGTATTAGCGGCTCAGGTGAAACCTACACATTAAACGCCAAGTTTGAAAATATAGGCTCATTAAAAACTCGCGCGCCTATTAAAGTAGGGGGAGTTGTTATTGGTCGTGTCGAGTCAATTTATGTGCACCCGCAAGAGTTTTTACCTGTGGTGAACATGAGTATTGATGCGCAGTATTTATGTCGTTTTTCAGACACCAGTTCTATCTCAATTTTAACCTCGGGTATTTTAGGCGAGCAATATTTAGGTATTAACCCTGTGATCGCCTCAGATTCAGCTAAACAACGTTGTTTAGGCGAAGATGTTGCAAACAGTGCGCAAGACCAAGCTATTGACGATTTATTTGGGGTGCAAAGCAAAGCATTAGCAAGTGGCGATTCAATCACTGATACTAAGTCGGCATTGGTACTTGAAGAATTAATTGGCCAGTTTTTATTCAACCAAGGTAGTGAGTAATTATTATGTTGAAAACATTTTTAGCAAATGTCGCATTGGTAAGTTTAATGCTAGTACAAAGCGTGCATGCCGATGAAGTTAAATTGGTTGATCCGAATAAAATGGTGCGTCAGGTTGCTGATAATACTTTTGAGCGTATTACCAAAGACCAGCCATTAATATCTACCAACAAAGAACATTTAAGGGTCATCGTTGAAGAAGAACTGATGCCTTACATTGACTACAAATATGCGGCACTAAGAGTGTTAGGTAGTGAAGTGTCAAAGGTACGCGCGATTACCGATAAAGCAGAAAAAGCTAAAGCAATTAAAGATATTCAGCGTTTTATTGGTGCGTTTAGAGAGTACCTAGTTGCCACTTATGCAGGTGTGTTTACCCAGTACACTAATCAACAAGTTGAATTTGCTGCTGAGCAACCTTTTAAAGGTAAAGATGTGGTGGTGGTAAAAACCAAAATTGTAGAAGCCGGTAAACCCGACATTAAAATTGATTTTAAAGTACGTGAAGACCGAAGCGGTGAATGGCGCGCTTACGATATGATTGCTGAAGGTATTAGTTTACTTGATGCAAAGCAAAGCGAGCTACAAGGTATTTTACGCCAACAAGGTATTGACCATGTTAGCGACTTACTAGAGCAAAAAAGTAAGTTACCGGTTCAGTTTAGAGGCAGCGACACAAATGAGTAAATTGGCAATCAGCCAAGTCGATGAGCAGCACTTAAGAGTCAGTGGTGAATTGACTCATAATTCAATTGGCAATGAACGGCTTCTGAACACCAAGCGACAAACTAAGCATAAAACCCTTTATTTTGACCTAAGTGAGGTCACAAGGGTTGACACAGCCGGCTTAGCTTGGTTAATTCACTCTTTTACAGAATTTAAGCAGCAAGGCATTCGCCTTGAATTGCAAAACCCACCTGAACAACTGCAAAACCTTATGCAGTTGGGTCAGGTTACAACCCTATTTGAGTGAGAGTTATGGAAACGAGTCAAGTCGAAACATTATTACGCGACGAGCTTCAGTTAGCTGAAGTACATGTAAAAGCCAATGGCAGTCATTATGAAGTAATTGCAGTTGGTGAATGCTTTGACGGATTAAGTCGTGTTAAAAAGCAACAATTAGTGTATGGCCCATTAATGAATACTATTTCAGATGGCACCATTCATGCTGTTTCTATCCGCGCTTTTACTCCGACTGAGTGGAAACGTGAGCAAAAATTCATTTTACCGCAATAAATAAGGCCCCTTAGATGGATCAATTTTTAATTCAAGGTGGCACTTCGCTGGCTGGTGAAGTAACTATTTCTGGCGCTAAAAATGCGGCACTGCCTATTTTATTTGCAGCCTTATTGCCCGAGGGTAAAAGTACCTTTACTAATGTACCGCGCCTTCGCGATATTATTACTACAGAAGCTTTATTAAAAACCTTAGGCGCTGATGTTCAGTGGCAAGGTGATTCACTGATTATTGATGGTGCAACGGTAAATAGTACGTTAGCGCCTTATGAATTAGTAAAGCAAATGCGCGCATCAGTGCTCGCACTTGGCCCTTTAGTCGCTCGCTTTGGTGAGGCACAAGTATCCTTGCCAGGTGGCTGTGCTATTGGTGCACGCCCAGTTGATATTCATATTCAAGGTTTAGAGCGCATGGGCGCGCAAATAACGGTGGAAAATGGTTATATTAATGCCAAAGTAGATGGACGCTTAAAAGGCGCTGAAATTTTCATGGAAATGATCAGTGTCGGTGCTACCGAAAACTTACTCATGGCGGCAACGCTTGCAGATGGCAAAACTGTTTTAGAAAATGCAGCGCGCGAGCCTGAAATCATCGACTTAGCTAATTGCTTAATTGCAATGGGCGCTAAAATTACCGGTGCAGGCTCTAGCCGTATTGAGATTGAAGGGGTTGAGCGTTTATCGGGTTGTGAACACCGCATATTACCGGATCGTATTGAAACGGGTACCTTTTTAGTGGCCGCCGCGATGGCCGGTGGTGAAGTACTATGTAAAATGACCGACTTTCATTCACTTGAGCCGGTAATAGAAAAGTTACGTGCAACCAATGCGTTACTAGAAGTGCATGATGACAGTATTTATCTTGATATGCGTGGCCGAGAGCTTAAAGCGGTTAATATTAAAACTATGCCGCATCCAGGTTTTCCAACCGACATGCAAGCTCAATTTACCGCTTTAAATGTAGTAGCTAATGGCAGTGCGACCATTACCGAAACTATTTTTGAAAATCGTTTTATGCATGTACCTGAGCTACAGCGTATGGGTGCTAATATTCGCCTTGAAGGCAATACAGCTTTTTGTGGTGAAACACAAAGCTTATCGGGTGCGCAGGTTATGGCAACCGATTTACGAGCATCTGCGAGCCTTATTTTAACTGGAATTGTGGCTCAAGGTGAAACGGTTGTTGACCGTATTTATCATGTAGATAGAGGCTATCAGCGTATTGAAGACAAACTCAGTGCGCTAGGTGCTAACATCAAACGCAAAAGCAACTAGTTAGTTAAAGACATAAAAAACGCGATGATCTATCGCGTTTTTTATGTCTAATGCCAAAGTATAAATAAGCGCTTTATAGCTTGGTTTCAAGCTCCGCAACCTTCACCATTATTTTTTCTATTTCACCATTACGGTATAGCTCAAACTCAATTTCTTTACCTGGCTCGGTCCCACCTATTTTTTTCAATACATTTTGTGGATTAGCCACAGAAAGTCCGGCAATTTTAATCACAATATCTTGCTCTTCTATACCCGCTTGCCATGCTGGACCTAAAGGGTCTAAGTTGGTAATACGCATGCCTGCAACGGGTGTTAGGCTATCATTGACCTCTTTGCCTGTACTATCTACTGCGGTACCTTCAAAGCCTAAATAACCGCGTACAACTCGTCCATGGCGAATAAGCTTACTCATAACTTCTTTAGCAAGGGTGTAAGGTACAGCAAAAAATATTCCCTGAATGTTTAAGTTCTCACGGGTTTTAAATTGGGCAGAAGTTATCCCCACTAAGTCGCCATTAGAATTTACCAGTGCCCCCCCTGAGTTGCCCACGTTAATGGCAGCATCCATTTGCAATAAATTATTGTAGGGGCTGTCAGTAATTTTTTGCTTACCGGTGGCGCTAATGATCCCCTGAGTAATTGTTTGCCCTAAATTTAATGGGTTGCCAATTGCTAACACCAAATCACCTACACTTGTGGTGTAGTTGTCATTAACAGGGATAACGGGGAGGTGGTTGGCATTTATTTTTAATAATGCTAAATCGGTAATGGTATCAAAACCAATAAGTTGCACATCAAAAAAGCGCCTACCATCGGTAAGGATGACCAGTATTTGATCGGCATTATTGATCACATGGTAGTTAGTTAATATATAGCCATCGGGTGACATGATCACCCCAGATCCTAACTCTTGCACAGTATTTTGGCGCTTGTAGCGTGGCTCTTTAGAAATGCTTTCTGAAAAAATAGTGACAACCGATGGTGCCGCACGTTTAACCGCATCAGAAAAGCTCAAATGGCTGGCGGTCATCGCACTGGGCAGGGGAACATTAGGTAGTAATGCAGTACGCATGTTAGGGCTGAAAAAAACCACTAAAAAAGCAATGCCTAAACCGGCAAATAAAGGAGGAAGTACAAATTTTAGAAGTTTAAGCACGGTATTCTTATTGTTAGTGAGCAATCCCTTTATGATGGCACAAAAAAAATAACAGCGGCAAGTGCCGCTGTTACTTTTATTGAGTTTATTTAGCCTCAGTGAAGCGCTGAATTACGCATCTTGAGGTGATTTGGGTAATACTATTACTGAATTAATACAAAGATAGACTCGCGTCCGCGTTTAACACCTAACACAATATTACCTTGAATATCGTCGATAATTTGGTTCATGTCGCGAATGCTTTCTACCCGTTGACGGTTTACTTGCACAATAACATCGCCTTCTTCAAGGCCAACCCGTGCTGATGGTGAACGAGGATCGACAGAGGTTACCTCAATGCCTTTCATTTTGTTTTTCTTCACATTTTCAAGTGTTGCACCTTGGAATGCGGGGTGTAACTCTTCGCCGGCAGCGGTAATTCCTGATGCGCCATCTAGGGTAACTTCAACGTTTTTAACTTTACCGTCACGATAAATTCCTAGCTGCACTTCACGGCCTTCACCTAAGGTGGCTATTTTGCTTCGCAGTTCATGGAAGCCACTAATCTCACTGCCATTAATGCTAATAATCACATCGCCTGCTTTAATACCGGCTTTGCTGGCAGCTGTATCATCGAGTACCTGCATAACGTAAGCACCTTGTTTAACATCAAGCTGCTGTGCTTTGGCAAGGCCTGCATCAAGAGGGCGGCCTGAAATACCTAGCGAGCCACGGCGTACTTCACCATGCTCTACAATTTGATCAACAAGGTTTTTCATCATATTTGATGGAATAGCAAAACCAATCCCCACATTACCACCCGATGCACCTAAAATAGCGGTATTAATACCAATTAACTCACCGTTTAAATTAACTAAAGCGCCACCTGAGTTGCCTTGGTTAATCGCGGCATCGGTTTGAATGAAATCTTCGTAACCTTCAATATTTAAACCACTACGACCTAATGCGCTAACAATACCTGAGGTAACGGTGTGGCTTAAACCAAACGGGTTACCAATAGCTACAGCAAAATCACCGACACGTAAGTCATCTGAGTTAGCAAGTTTTACCGCGGTTAATTCATCTGCGTCTATTTGTAGTAGCGCAATATCAGACTCTTTATCGCTACCAATTTTTGTTGCATCATATTCGCGACCATCTTCGAGGGTAACCACCATTTTTTCGGCGTCTTGTACTACATGGTTGTTAGTAACCACATAGCCTTTATCGGCATCAATAATAACGCCAGAGCCTAAACCACTAAACTGTCGCTTTTGGCTACGTGGCTGGGGGTTGCCAAAAAAGAAATCGAGTGGGTCACCACGTCGACGCACTTCTTTAGAGCCTGAAACCTGAATACTCACTACGCCAGGGGTGATTTGCTCAAGCATAGGGGCAAGTGTTGGTAATTGTTGACCATTAACGGCAACCGGCAACTTAGCAAACGAGGCGGTTGGACTTAATAATAAGCTAGTAGATAAAATAGCAGCACTGATAAGTGATAATTTCATTTTCATAGTCAGGGTTTACTCCACTTAAAAAGCAAAAGGCTGCAATAAGCAGCCTCAAAAAAGTATCTTAGTAAGATAAAACAACAAAGCTGTTATATCTAAAGACTATGGGGTCAAAAAAAAGTTCATCAAGATGCTTTAGAAGTATTCACATCACCTGCAAATAAACCTGATTTACCCGACACATAATCAGCTGGTTGAGCATCGGCGTTAGAGCGGTCTGAGCTACGTTCTTTTAATGACGCTTGTAACTGCTCTGTGGTTTCTTTAGAGAAAAACGGTTCAGCAGGGGCTTTATTTCTGTCTTCAAGTAACAGTTGATTGGTTTCTTCAACATGGCTTAATAACTGATCGTAGTTTTCTTTCATTTTGTTTACTAACTTACCAGTACTTGCTAAATGGTCGGCTACATCTTGGCGATACTGCTCTAAAGTATGCTTAGCTTGCTCTGCTTGTTGCTCTAACTCATCTTGTTTAAATTGTTTTTTAGTGACAAAGGCACCAACGAAAAATGCAGCAATAGCAACCACTATCACTAAGCCTACCCATGTAAATGTACCCATAAATTCACCTCTTTGCGAAAATAACTAAAAATATTTAGTTCAATAATAATTCATACTAAGTCTAATATACCCTGAGTATTGATGCGTGTTAATATGCATTACAAATTAAACTGTGTTTTAACTGTAAATAGATATGACTCCTTGGCAAACATACCAGCAAGACCTTCAACGCGATGACTTTGTACATGACGCAGCACAAGAAAATGCAGTTCGTCATTTACAGCGTTTATACGACGATTTAACACAAGCAAAACCGCAATCTAAAGGTTTTTTTGCAAAGCTTTTTAATAAAGCTGAACCCGCACCTATAAAAGGATTGTACTTTTGGGGTGGCGTAGGCCGAGGTAAAACTTACCTAGTTGATACTTTTTACGAAGCTTTGCCTGGCGATAGAAAAATGCGAGTGCATTTTCACCGCTTTATGCACCGAGTGCACGATGAGCTTAAAAAATTAAACAACACAGCAAACCCTTTAGAAACAGTAGCAGATATTTTCAAAGCTGAGACTGACATTATCTGTTTTGATGAGTTTTTTGTACAAGACATTACCGATGCCATGTTACTCGGTGGTTTAATGGAAGCGCTATTCGCTCGCGGTATTGTGTTAGTTGCAACCTCTAATATTGTACCTGACGACTTATACCGCAATGGTTTACAGCGTGCCCGTTTTTTACCGGCTATTGCCTTAGTGAACAAGCATACTGAAATAGTTAATGTGGATTCAGGTGTTGATTACCGATTGCGAACTCTTGAACAAGCAGAAATTTTTCATAGTCCGCTTGATGAACAAGCAGATAAAAACCTATTCGAATATTTTGATAAGCTCTCGCCGGAAGTCGGTAAACTAGACACCCCAATCGAAATAGAAGGGCGAATGATCAAAACTCGTAAGGTGTCTGATTGCATCGTTATGTTTGAGTTTAGCGAACTGTGTGAAACGGCCCGTAGCCAAGTTGATTACATGGAAATAAGCCGATTATATAACACGGTGATTTTATCTAACGTGAAACAGCTTGGGCAAAATAATGATGATGCAGCAAGGCGTTTTATTGCGTTGGTAGATGAATTTTATGAGCGTAATGTAACGTTAATTATCTCTGCAGAAAAACCCATTACCGAGCTGTATACACAAGGCAATTTAAACTTTGAATTTAAACGCTGTATTAGTCGTCTGCAAGAAATGCAATCGTTAGAGTATTTAGCCCGAGAGCATTTAGCTTAAAATACGAAGGTTAGAATTAACGGATTGCGAGCAACGGGCTACGAGTTGAAATTACGTAGCAGCGGGTTTACCCCGCGTAAATTTGGTTATTTCTCGAACCTCGAACCCCGAGGCTTTATTCTGCGCAAGATTTTCTTCTCTGTGTAGCGTGCAGCGCCTCGGTGCACTCCGTGGTGCAAAAAATTAAAACATTATTTACCACAGAGGAAGAGATTAAAGACAAAGGTTTTAGGCAGAGATTAAGCCAAGCACAGTGTTTGGGTTAAACCTAGGCGTGGCTTTGCGCCGCGTAAAAGTTGCAGCGGGTATGCTCCGCGTCTTTTTTAAAGGTCAAAGCGAAAGGTAAAGAGCGACGGGCTGCGGGTCTCGAGCAAAACACCTAACTTCTAAATAAAAAAACCTTGCGATGTTAACCGCAAGGTTTTTTTATTTCTCGAACCTCGAACTTATCTCATAGTAAACTAATACTCTGTACATCCAAATCTGGAAACACTCTGGAAACCTACATATTATCTAGTTTAGGAGGCTTTTCCAGAAAAAGTGAAAAATCGCAAAGAAATTTGGACTTTTTTGAGTTCTGGAAAGTAGTTTTCCAGATTTTGTACTTTCCATTTTTAAGAGTTACACCGTTGGATTATATTATTAAGATAATTTAAAAACTTTTTACTAGCACGAAAAGGTTTCATCGTATTAAAAAGACTAATTCAAAATCTAATTTTCTATGCTAATCTTTGAAAGACTTCAATAAAATAGGAATGGAAAGCCTTTGAAAAAAATTGATTTACACATACATACTGTCAGTACACCGAGCGATAAGAAATTTACTTTTAGTATGGAGCGGATGAAATGGTATGTAGAAGAGGCTAAATTAGACGCCATCGCAATTACTAATCATAATATGTTTGATTTAGAGCAGTTCCGTATAATCCAACAACAGCTTGCAGTTAAAGTCTTTCCAGGAATTGAGGTAGATATAGAGGGAACTCACCTTTTAGTAATAGCTGAAGATAATGAGTTAAATGACTTTAAAAGTCGCTGCGACATGATTACAGAACTCATACCTGATAAATATACTTCGATTACATTTGAAGAATTCCATGAAGTTTTTACAAGCCTTTCAAATTACCTGTTGATCCCTCATTACAAAAAGTCCCCAGAAATAAAAGAGGAGACGCTCAATAAGCTGAGAGAGCATGTAATGACTGGTGAGGTTACAAGCCCTAGGAAGTTTATTTACAGTATTAAAGATGCAGATGCACTCGTGCCTGTATGTTTTAGTGACTTACGTGTAGAAGATAAATTAAATGTTGTTCCTCCAAGGCATACATATATTGATGTTGGGGAAATTACACTCAAAGCTTTAAAGCTTGCACTATCAGATAAGTATAAAGTACATCTTTCAAAAGAAGAAGGGCATCAATTCTTTGAGGCGTTGAATAATGGCTTGAAATTATCTACAGGTTTAAACGTTGTTCTAGGCGAACGTTCGACTGGTAAGTCACATACACTCAATTTAATTGCGGAGCAGAATACAACTGAAGATGTAAAAGTTAAGTATGTTAGGCAGTTTTCTCTGTTACAGAGAGATGAAGATGATGAAAGGGATTTTTCTAGGAGTCTTTCGACGAGTCAATCCAGGATTACCGAGAACTATTTAAAGGAATTTAAAGAGTCAGTTGATTTGATGAGAGATGTTGATATTAGTCGTTCAGATAGAGAGCTTAATGACTTTGTTGATTCTTTACTGAGTCATGCTGCTGAATCGCATAAACTTGATGCTTTTGCTAAGGCTCATTTATTCACTGAATCAGGCTTTACTATTGATGATTTAGATTCATTGAAGACTCTCATCAATGCGGCTATGGTTTTAGCTGATAACTCTGGGTATAGAGAGATTATCAATAGATATGTTTCGGATGATAATCTAAAAAATTTGGTTGTTGATTTAATAAAAGAACATAACAAAAATAAAGACCTGGAACTCAAGAAATCATTTGTTAATGATCTTGTAGACAATATTAAAAGTGAGTTGAAAATGCATACAGCCGCAGCTCCAATTAGTGATGTCAATCTATATAAGCATGCTCTAGACCTTAAGAGGGTCGAGAAATTTAATACTCTGTGTCGGAATATAAAACAAGACACTGAGTTCCTTCGTAAGGATATCCAAGGATTTTCTAAGGTAGCAAAAAGAAGCAAATTTACAAATGCTCGTGATGTTGGTGGTGTATTAAGTCGAAGGATTTCTTTCGTTAGCTCCTTCTCTAAGTACGAAGAGACTGGCTTTAGTTACTTGAAGGAATTACGAAAAATAGAAGAACTCGCCGAGACTGAGTACCACAAATTGTTTGTTAAAATTAACTACGATATTTTGAATTCTTCTGGGTACCAGGTATCAGGCGGGGAGAGATCTGAATATCGATTATTACAAGAAATAAGTGATGCTAGTCAATTTGATTTACTATTGATTGATGAGCCAGAATCTTCTTTTGACAACATATTTTTATATAAAAAAGTAAATCGTCTTATAAAGGAAATGTCTGGCTTCATGCCCGTAATTCTGGTGACACACAACAGTACCGTTGGTGCATCAATAAAGCCTGATTATCTTGTGTATACAAGCAAGAGGGTAAATGATGGAAAAGTTGAGTATGATTTATATACAGGTTACCCAACGGATAAGGTACTAGTTGGCCTTGATGGCATGGAAACTGATAATCATAAAGTACTGCTTGATTGTTTAGAAGCAGGTCGTGAACCTTATGCAGTTAGGAGAAAAGAATATGAAGTGCTTGAAGATCGTTAATGGCAAAGGAGAGTTTTCTTTGGATGGGGATTCTTGGAAAGTGTTGGATGATATATCTAAGGAGGACATATTGTAGTGGCATAGTTAATTTGGCCACCCATTAAGAAAGAAATGTTATGCTAATAAGCATACAAATTTGGGTGAAAAAATGACGAAATTAAAACGCGCAACGTATTCTGCGGCAATCAAATTAGAAAC